>CASFKH010000043.1 GCA_949295235.1 uncultured Ureaplasma sp.
ACTATTATACATGCAGAAGAAAAGTAAAAATTAAAATTATTAATAGAGGATGGAATATAACCAATTGCATAGTTTTCAATAATTTTTTTAGCATCAGGATCAGCTAATGAAATGATGCTAAATGCAATTGCAAGAGAAACAAAATTTAAAATCACTCCAGTTATAATTAGTTTTTTTAAATTTACTCTATTTTTATAATAACTTGCTCAAAAAAATAAACAACACAAAATTATAGAAGTTAAAACTATTAATATTGGGGATAATATATTAAAAGTATCTCATTCAAGTTTATTAGAATTAGGATCCATATTCATATTGGTTAAAATTGCTAAAATACTGAGAGGAATTAAATTAAAATTTCCAAATCCCATAATACTGGTATCTGCAAGTTTGTTTTGAGTTAATTTTTGTAACAAATAACTTGCAATCCCAAGTGCAAATCCAGTTAAAAACATCTGAGAAGTTCTTTGTCAATCCAATTTAAAAGATAATTGAACATTAATATTTGTATTTAATAATATTGTTGTAGTTAAGAAAAAGAATATAAAAGCAATCAATACTAAAATAAGAACAATTAATATGTTCTTTTTTTTATTATTAACAAATACTTTTTGTTTAAATTTGTTGTATACCATTATTCATTCCTTACTTTAAGCAAATATATAAATATAAATATTGATAATAATGATGGTAAAAAATTTACACTTAACATAATTGAGAAATTATAAGATATTATTTCAGTTAATCATGATGAACTAAGCAACAGTGCAGATCCAAATATACCTGATAAAAGAAATAAATAAAAAACATTATTTGGTTTTAAAATTATTCTTATCATATGAGGAACAACAATACCTAATAATATAACTCCACCAATAAGTAAAACTCCACTTATAGTTACCATTACTGAACAAATCGCTATAATTCAATAAATTAAATTTATTTTTATTCCTAATACTTTTGCTAATAAATAATTTTTATTAATTATATTCAAGTATGGTGACAAAAATAAAATGATAATTGTAAAAATACCTAATATTGTGCCACTTATAATTAATCTATTTGGTGTAACTGCACCAATATTACCAGATAATCAAGAAAGAGGATTACCAATTGCATCACTATAATTTATTATTAGATAATTAACACCTGTTATAATTGCATTAATACAAAAACCAGTTAATACTGATTTAAAGGTGTTATTAGTAGGATTACCATGAACTATAAGAAAATTAATAAAAATAACACTACAACTTAATAGAATACTAAAAACATATGAAAATGCATTAGAGTTTATGGTAAGTTGTGCAAGTAATGCACCCATATAAATTATTGGATAAAATCCAAGCGTTGTTGGTTCGGCTAATTTATTCTGAGTAATAATTTGTATACTTGCCCCAACAATAGGAATTGCAAACCCAACTAATAAATAACTTAAATTAATATATAAATTTTGAATATATAATTCAGATATAACTTCATTTGGATTAAGTCATTTGTTGCCAGTATAAAAAAATCTAGATACTATTAAAATCATTGAAATTATGATAAAGAAAATTACTAATAATACTTCTTTTTTGGATAAAGAAGAACAATTAGATAATTTCTTATTTTTCATAATGTTTTTATATTTACTTAAATTCAACATAGCTATTCTAAAAATTTATTTATTGTAGTAATTGTGTTATTTGTGGAATCGAAAATTTCCATATCAAAATTATTTTCATAATATCATGTATATTCTGTATCATTTCTTTCAGAATATATTCTTAATATATTTGGTATACTATCAATTGCATCTTCAATACTATCTGGTGTAATATCATGAAGAGGAGAAATTGAAGGTAATGGCCAAACTCCATTTGATTTAAAGATATTTCTATTTGCTGATATTGCAAATAAATTTAAATTTTTAATTTCTGATTTTGATGCTAATCTATTTACTTTTATAAAATTATTGTTATTATTCCACAATTGTAAAATATCTTTTTTCAATCAATCTAAATACCCTGGTAATTCATTGTATTTTTTATTATTATCATCTGGATTAAATTTAAGAATATAGTTTGGTACAATTCCCATACTAATACTATGACCAACTAAATTATATAATGTTGCTAAATAATTGGTATTATTTTCATTTTGTTCATAATTTGGAGATATAAAATCTAATTTATTATTTGGTTTTCAATCTGCCTTAATATAAATATTTGTTATTTTATTATTTGGAATTTTAACATCATACTTATAATTTTTTGGGAAACATAACATTGAATCAAATATTGGGTGGACTTCACCATTATACTGGTCAATTGAATTAAAAATTTGTGCAAATATATAATTTATAATAAAAGATCCTACTTGATCTCATATGCCATAATATAACCATTGCATATCAATTGGTATTACATGTTTACATATTGCATCATTTTTTAAAAGTCGGTATGGTCAGAATTTATCATTACATGAATTATAAACATATCTAATAAATCCTTCTTCATCATCTCCTATTTGATTTGAATCATATAAATAAAATACAATGTCAGCAGTTGATGAAAAGGCACTTGTTAATCTTTGTGAAATTGTTGATTTATTTGATCCTGCAGAATCTAATTGAGCTGCACCTATTTCAAATCAATCGTCAAATAATGAATTTGCATCATCATTGATAGGGGTTGGAAAATACATACCAAACCCAGGACAATCATTGTTTGATAAATTAGAATAAATTTGAGAATATAAAATTGGTTGCTCAATACAAAATTGATTAACCTCTGATTTTGATTTTTCAGAATTATCTCAATATAATTGATCATTCTTAACAAATAAAACAGTTATATTTTTATTTTTAAATGTATTTAATGAATTTATATAATTTGCAAGGTTTTTAACCAAATCTCTCATTGAATTGTTTATTTGGTCGCTTTTTGATAAAAAATCAACATTTGAAATTGGATTTTTATTATTCATGTTACTAAATTTTGCTTTATTTCCATATTGCAAACTTTGAGAAAACATATCCAATTCTTTATATGGATCATTAAAAGCATTATAAAAATTAGAAATTTTAGAAGATGATTGTTGACTAATTGCTAATGCAGCAATTGGTATAGCAATAATTGGCAAAATTCCTATATATAGGAAAGATTTTAAGATGTTCTTGTGTTTCATATTTTTCCTTCCTATTATTAATATTTTAATTTTAATACTTTTTTTATTTTTTGGTTTTTTTAGAAAAAATAGCACTATAATATGTGTGTGTTTATTGTTATAAGCACTAAAATTAATAAATTTTTAAGTAAAAGAGAAAATTATGAGTATTGCAATGTCTATTTTTTCATTGTTGGGTACTTTTATAATTGGATTCAGTATGTTTCCACAAACTATCCTAACATTGAAAACAAAAAATACTGCCTCTTTATCTTTACTATTATATCTAGTAATGGGTATTGCGACATTATTATTAACTATTTATGGTATTGGTTTAGTTATTATCCCTAACCCTGAAACTCATCAAGAAGTTGCTGAACAATTAAAAGCAGGTTCATTCAATTTCAGCGGTGATGCAGTATGAGGAAATGATTCATGAATATCTGCAGTTCACAAAAATTGAATATCTGGATATATTGTTCCAGGTGCTGCATTAATCTTTGGTGAAGCAATTTGTTCAATTACATCATTCATTATTGCATTCATTAAACTTGCAAATATGATTGGTGCAAAAAAAGCTGGTATTAGTGAATTATCATATATTCAAAAGAAATATGGTATTATTGCTCCAAATAAAAAAATTAGTAATAGAAATAAAGTTGTATTAACTAATTTAAAGAACAAATCTAAAGAAGGAAAAATTTAATTATGTTACCTAATCAAATTCATGAAACTGTTAATGCAATAATACAAGCAAATTCATCTACATCAAGTACTGAAGAATTTTATAGTCCAGTTGCATTATGAGTATTTATTATTGTAACAATCGGAGCTGTTTTATTATTCTTATCTTTTTTACCTGGATGAATTAATACTGTAAAAACAAAAGACACTTCTTCAATGTCTTTATCAATGTGAATAATTTCAGTTGTTGGGTTAACATTCTTAACTTTATTCTATGCATTAGGTGTTGGAAATACTGCTACAAATGGAGATGTATCAGTTCAATTCTTAATTGTATTAATTTGTGAAGGATTATCATTAATTCTATCTATTTATATTTTAATTTTCAAATTATGAAATATGAAAATGGCTAAAAAATTAGGAATTTCTGAAAAAGAATATTGTTATAGACTAAAACACAAAAACAAAAAATAGTTAATTAATCTACATATTATATGTAGATTTTTATTTTTTTTAAGAATTTTGTATCATTTTAAGAATATAGATTTATAATACATGGTAGATAATAAAAGTTATCTATTAAATTTATTAAATGGAGTTAGTAATTAATTATGTATTTAACACATAAAGAAATGCAAAAATTAATGATAAGTGTAGCAGCTGATGTTGCTAGAAAACGTAAGGCTAGAGGAGTTAAATTAAATTATCCTGAAGCTGTTGCATATATCACTGATTTTGTTATTGAAGGAGCACGTGATGGAATTTCAGTGTCTGAATTAATGGCAAAAGCAAAAAAAGTATTAACAATTAATGATGTAATGCCTGGTGTTGAATCTATGATTCATATGATTCAAGTGGAATGTACATTCCCAGATGGCACAAAATTAGTTACTGTGCATGACCCAATTGCACATTAAAGGAGAAAATTATGATAAACAACAAAGATATTATTCCTGGTGAATTACATTTCGCAGATGATGAAATTATTATCAATGCAGATAGAGAAGCAACTGTAATAATTATGGAAAATACTGGAGATCGTCCAGTTCAAATAGGATCACATTTTCATTTATATGAAGTTAATCCTGCAATTCGTTTTTATGATAAAAATCAAAATTTAGATATTGATCGTAAAATTGCCTGAGGAATGCGTTTTGATATTCCATCTGGTACAGCAATTCGTTTTGAACCAAAAGAAAAAAAACAAGTTAATATTATCCCTACAAAAGGTACAAGAGAAATTTATGGATTAGATAATCTTGTTGATGGAAAATTAGAAAATGGTCCTAAAGTACCTTATTCAAAAATCAAAAATTTATAATTTATAAGAGGCTTTAATATGCAAAAATTATCAAGAAAAACATATTCTGATTTATTCGGAATTACAGTTGGTGATAGTGTTAGATTAGCTGACACTAACCTATGAATAAAAGTTGAAAAAGATTTAAGTTTATATGGTGAAGAAGCCGTATTTGGTGGTGGAAAAACTTTACGTGATGGAATGGGACAAAACCCAATATTCACTAGAGAAAATCCAAAAGTAATGGATTTAGTTATTACAAATGCATTAATTTTAGATTATTCAGGAATTTATAAAGCTGATATCGGTGTTAAGGATGGAAAAATTGCAGCAATTGGACATGCTGGTAACCCATTCTTATCAGATAAAATTGATATGATAGTCGGTGTTGGAACTGAAGCATTTAGTGGTGAAGGAAAAATTTTTACAGCTGGTGGTTTAGATACTCACGTTCATTATCTTGAACCTCAAATTGCTGAAGTCGCATTAGATAATGGTATTACAACTATCATTTGTGGTGGAACTGGATTAAATGATGGTACAAAATCTGCCACTGCGACTCCTGGTCCATGATTTATTAGAGAAATGTTAAGATCTGCTGAAAATTTACCAATTAATGTAGGTTTTTTAGGTAAAGGACATGGTGCATCAATTGAACCATTAGCTGAACAAATCGAAGCTGGTGCTTGTGGTTTAAAAATTCACGAAGATTGAGGTGCTACTCACTCATCTATTGATTTTTCATTAAAAGCAGCTGATAAATATGATGTTCAAGTTGCAATCCATACTGATACATTAAATGAAAATGGATTTGTTGAAGATACAATGAAAGCAATTAATGGAAGAGTTATTCACACATATCACTCTGAAGGTGCTGGTGGTGGGCATGCTCCTGATATTATGGTAGTTACAAAATATGAAAATATATTACCTTCTTCAACTTCTCCTACAATTCCATATACTGTAAATACAATTGCAGAACACTTAGATATGTTAATTGTATGTCATCACTTAAATCCAAAAGTTCCTGAAGATGTAGCTTTTGCAGATTCAAGAATTAGAAAACAAACTATAATGGCTGAAGATATTCTTCATGATATGGGTGCAATTTCTGCTACTTCATCTGATACATTAGCCATGGGAAGAATTGGTGAAGTTGTAGCTAGAACATGACAAATGGCTGATAAAATGAAGAAAGATTTTGGATTCTTAAAAGGTGATTGTGAATATAATGACAATAACCGTGTAAAACGTTATATTGCAAAATATACTATTAATCCTGCTAAAATTCATGGGGTTTCAGATTATATTGGATCTATTGAAATTGGTAAGATTGCTGATATTGTTTGTTGAGAACCTAAATTCTTTGGAATTAAACCATATTGTGTATTCAAATCTGGTGTAATTACAAGAGCGGTTTGTGGTGATGAAAACGCTTCAATTCCAACATGTGAACCAATGGTTATGAGACCTGCATTTGGTGCAATCGGAAAATGTGTTCAATCAACATCTGTTTTATTTACTTCTCAAGTTGCAATTAAAAACAACATTAAACAAAAATACCATTTAGAAAAAGAATTATTACCAGTTCATAATTGTAGAAATCTTTCTAAGAAAGATCTTGAATTAAATACTTTAATGCCTAACATTGAAGTTGATTCACAAACTTTTGATGTTTCAGTAAGTGTAAATGATATCAAAAATTGAATTGAAGATATTAATACAACTTCTAAATGACCAAAATTAGATAATGGAAATAGAGTTGTGCTTCAAGCAAATCCTTTAGATGAAGCTCCATTAGCTCAATTATATTTCTTATACTAATTATGAAAATTTGTAAAAAAATAATTGATAATATTAAAAATATTGATATTGAAAATAATCATTTTCATATTCAAAAAGTAATTTTGAATCAAGATGATTTATTAAAAAAAATGATTTTAGCAATTACTGATCATCATGAAGAAATTACAATTTCCATTGATGATAATACTAAAATTAAAGATGGGGACATTATTTATAAAGATGATCATGATATTGTAATTGTTAAAATAGATTCTGACAATTTAATATGTATTAATCCTGCTAATCTTGATCAAATGGGTTATGTTGCTCACAATTTAGGTAATCGTCATATTCCATGTCAATTTCTTAATAATAAAATTTATTTAGTTTATGATTATTTAATTGAAGAGTGACTTAAAAAAAACAATATTGAATATACAGTGGAAAATATCAAATTATCAACCCCTTTTAAATATGCAACATTGTCTTAAAATACAACAATTACTTGATTTACTACAAATTACCAATAGTAACTTTCCTATTGGTAGTTTTAGTCATTCCTATGGATTAGAAACATATATTAGAGATAATTTATGTTCTAATGTGAATGAATTAGAAAAAAACATAAATCAATTTGTTTGAAACTATTTTATATATACTGATTTACTTGCAATTAAAAAAGTATTTGAATTATATAAAAATAAACAAATTGACCAAATTTTTAAAATTGACCAAATGTTATCTACTAATGGAATGTCAAAAGAATGCAGAGAAGCAACTAAAAAAGTTGGAGTTCAAATGCTAAAATTATATTTAGAATTATTTCCAAATAATGAAATTTTGAACAAATATAATTTAAAAATTAACAATAAAATTTGTACAGGTCATCCAGCAATTAGTTTTAGTTTATTATGTTTATCATTAGATATAGATTACAATACTTGTATTTATACTCATTTATATAGTTCAATAAGTACTTTAATTCAAAATTGTATTAGAGCAATTCCATTAGGCCAAATTGAAGGCCAAAAATTAATATATAAATTAAAAAATCAATTTTTAGATATCTCAAAATATATTAATAATTTAGATTTTGAGAAAAATTTTTGTAAAAGTGCTCCAGGTCTTGAAATTAAACAAATGGAACATGAGTACATACATGTTAGATTGTTTATGTCATAAAAAGAGGAAAATATGAAACCATTAATTATTGGAATAGGAGGCCCAGTTGGGGCTGGAAAAACACAATTAATCGAGCGTCTTTCTAGAGATTTAATTACAAATCATTCTATAAAGCTTGCTGCAATTACAAATGATATTTATACTAAAGAGGATGAAAAAATTTTAGTTTTAAATTCAATTATTCCTCGAGATTGCATAATGGGTGTAGAAACTGGAGGTTGTCCTCATACTGCAATCCGTGAAGATGCAAGTATGAATATGAGTGCAATTGAAGAAATGATTGAAAAACATCCTAATCTAGATTTGATTTTCTTAGAATCAGGAGGAGATAATTTAGCAGCAACATTTAGTCCTGAACTTGTTAATTTTAGTATATATATAATTGATGTAGCACAAGGTGAAAAAATTCCACGTAAAGGTGGACAAGGAATGATAAAATCTGATTTATTTATTATTAATAAAACAGATTTAGCTCAATATGTTGGAGCTAATTTAGATATCATGAAAAGTGATACAATTAAATTTAGAGGACAAAAAGATTTCTTTTTTACTAATTTAAAAACCGATGAAGGTTTAAACAATATTGTAGAATGAGTTTTAAAACGTTTAAATTCATGAAAAGAAATAAATAAATAATATGAAAATAAAAGCTTTTGATGAAATTAAACATTTAAGTGGATATATTGGAATACATTCAAAAATTGGCATTGATAGAAACAATTCTGAATTTGTAAATTCTGATATTTTATTTACAGAATTAGCAAGAGTCAGTAAACCATTATATTTAAATAATGATAATATACCATGTTATCAATTAATCCATTTAGGTGGAGCATTTTTAAGTAATGAAAAATATTTAACAGATATCCTTGTTGATAGTGGTGCATGAATTATTGTAACAAGTCAAGCTGCAAATAAAGTTAATGCGACTAAAAAGGATGATGA
>CASFKH010000044.1 GCA_949295235.1 uncultured Ureaplasma sp.
ACTATAGATGTTTTTAAAAAAGTTAATCCAGATTCATTTAAAAATAATTTCTGTGTAGCTGAAACTAGAAAAGTTAGGGTTGGAAATTATATTGAAATTAGAAATGGTTATTATGCTCCATTTAATGACAAAAACCAGAGAATAGCAATGAAAGAAAATGGTTATATTAATGTTTATGAAAACTTATTACCAAATGAAAGCAAAGATTTGTTTATTAAAAGAGAAGTCAAAAATATGATTTAAACCAATTGATATTTTAATCGAATCAATTAATTGGGATTTGCTTAAGGTTACTCACCATTGAATGATCAAGATGAACTTATCATTAATTTAAAAGATGAAATATGCACAATTAAAAAAAGAAAATGAAAGATTGAAATTAATTTGTTATGAAAGTATAATTCAAGTTAATTCTACTAATTTTAATCTATAAATTTCTATTTTTTTGTTGACTTTATTGACAAAATTTATATTTTTATAGAATTAAAAATTATGGAGATAAATTAAATTTAATCTTATTTTTGAATTTTTAATTTAGGGTCATTTTCGCAATCTTTTAGCAATAAAAATTTGTATTAAAAATTAGTAATATTCACAATTTTACAAACTAAAACAACATTTTGATTAATTATTTCATTATTAGCCAATGTTATTGAAATATTACCAAATATTCTAATTTCTGGATGATCATTATTATCTAATGAAATACTATTTTTGTTAGCATCTAAGCTAATTTCTATAGATTTTAGATATATAATATTTTCGCTATTGCTACCTAAATTATATAATCCTAGACTAGGATTAAAATTACTTGAATTTAATGAATCTATATATATGTTAGTATTAAAATTAGATATAGAATTTCCAAATAAACTAAAATTATAGTTTGTATTAATTTTATTTACTATGGTTTCAAGTTGGTTATCATCCATATTTTCAATATAAATTAGTCCAAAATAATTAGATAGGAATGAATTTAATCCTATTTTTACTACATTTTCAATAGTTTGTTTATCATTTTGCACTTGTTCAATTTCATTTGCAAACATTGTAGATAATGAATTGTATAAACGAGAATTATTAATAACACTTACAAAATTGTTATATTGATTGCTTAGGTTTAATTTTTTGAAACCAGATAATACTAATTGATGAGATGCACTTATATTATCAATGTCTGTGATATCAAAATTTTTAACATAGATAGAGAATGATAATTGTCCAATTGAATCATTAGCACTAAAATTACTATTGGAATTAATTACAAAGTTATATTGATCATTAGGAAAATATGTTGTTTTATATTTATCTATAATTTCATTAGTATTAAGATAATTAAATATAGCTGTTTGTGGTTCGCCATTTTTAACACTATTTAAGCCCACACCCATGAAATATGAGGAATAAAAATTATATGCATCAGTGTTAATAATTTTAATATGTTGCATCATAAATTCAAATAACTGATTTAAACTTGGCAATGATATTTCATAAACATATAATGGATTTTTATTAGTTAATGGAACAACTTGGTTAACTACTCATTCTCCATTATTGTATTCCTTAAAAGATTGCTCTATATTAAAATTTACTTTTAAATTTTTGCTATCAATACTAAATTTAGGATTAATTCTAAATTGTTCTAAGTAATTATCATTGTTGATAGTTAGTTCATCATCTATATTAATTTCAAAACTAGACAATAAATCTAAATCTTGGTTTACATTATTATTGTTTTGATTACTTATTGGTTGAAAATTATTAAATCATTTTTTTAAATTTATTTTTGCATTAACAATAGTAAATTTAGAATATTGTTTTACATTAAAACCTTTAATAAGTATATTGTCATTAAGAATTGGTTTTGTTTGATTGTTGGTTAACTTTAAATTTAGTTCACCTTTATATTGGTTAGAACCATTTTGAATACTAATATTAAGTTGAGGATAGGTTTGATGTAATATATTATTTAAACTAATGTCATTTAATTCTACTATATTTGTATTAGATGATAAATTTAAAGTTTTGATGACATCTAAATAACTAGATACATTTAGTCCGTTATATTCACCTCCAACTGAGGAAATTTCATCCTTATTTGGTTGTGTATCACTAGGGATATCTGGATTACTTGGCTCAACAGGTTTATTAACATTATCATTAGATGTTGATTTCTTTGATGAGCATGAAACAATAGTTAATGGAACAGTTGTAACTAGTGTTGTTAGTGCTAATGTTGAGATTAATATTTTTAATTTAGATTTTTTCATCTTTTAATTTAATTATATTATTAAAAATAAAATCCCATTATAAATATGGGATTAAGATACAAATAAATAACGAAAACGAACCATTTTATAAAAAATATAATTTCTCCATAAAATTTTTAAATAGGATGTATAAAATGAAACCAATTTCCAAACACTCCCAATAATTTTATAGTTAATAGGCTATATAGATGTTATAATAAAATTATATTGATAAATTATATTATTTTTCAAAATAATATTATTTACAAATACACATAGGAATCTCATGAAAAAAATATCAAAATTATTAATTGGCGCTATTTCTTTATCATTATTAAGTGTATCACTTGTTCCAACTATATTAACTTCATGTAGTAACAATAACAATTCAACAATTAATAAATATTCAATGTCTTTTAAAACTAGTTCTACATATAGTTTTGGAGATAAAAGTTTATTACCTTCTAATATTGATAGTGAATGAATCAAGAATAAAATTATTGAAAATAAGAATTCAATATTTTCAATCAGTAATGAACCAACTAATTTTGACTGAAACAATAATTTATCTATAAGCAGTATAAATGCAAATAATTCTAATGGTGAATTAAGTTTTAATTGTTATCTTTATAAAAGCAATCAAAATAGTGAAACTATTAATAAAACTATAACTTTTACTGGTTTCAAAATACACCAAGTTAATAATTATTATTCAATAGTTTTCAATAATACATCATCTTATGAACTTGGGGATAATACAATCTTACCTTCTAATATCAATAGTGAATGAATCAAAACAAAAGTTATTCAAAACAAGAATTGAATATTTTCAATTAGTAATGCACCTGCTGATTTTGATTGAAACAATAATTTATCTATAAGTGTCGTAAATGCAGATGATTATAATGGTGAATTGAGTTTTAATGTGACACTAAATGATGCTACAAATAATCCTAATAATACATCTACAATATTAAAACAATTGACTTTTACAGGATTTTTAAATAATGCTTCTACATCAAATAATGATATTTTAATTCCAGTAGATCCTAATAGTATACCAAGTGATAAACCTGAAAAAGTGCCTGA
>CASFKH010000045.1 GCA_949295235.1 uncultured Ureaplasma sp.
TATCTAAATATGTTGGAATTGCTGCAATTGCAATTTGTATTATTACATTCTTAATCTATATATTTGCTTCAGTTGGATTTATTCCTGACAATATTGATGCAGAATCAGCTACAAACGCTTTAAATGTATCTGTTTCATTAGCAATTGCTGCAATCCCAGAAGGTTTATTAGCAGTTGTTACAATTATTTTATCTCTTGCTATTCAATCATTATCTAAACAAAATGCTTTAATTAAGCGTTTACCTGCAGTTGAAACTTTAGGTAGTACTAGTGTAATATGTACAGATAAAACTGGAACTTTAACACAAAATAATATGACCGTTGTTAAAGCATGATCAATGGAACATAAAGATAAAGTTGCAGAAACTTTTGAAGATTATACAAATTTATTAAAATATGGATCATTATGTAATGATACTAAAATATATAATGAAGATGGCATTACACAATATATTGGAGATCCAACAGAAACTTCAATAGTTAAAGCTTATGTTGAATCTGGAAACAATTTTGATGAATTAAATTTTGAATATCCACGTTTAGGTGAAATCCCATTTGATTCTGATCGTAAGATGATGTCTGTAGTTGTAAAATCAGATAAGCCAACTGCAAAATATATGATAATTGTTAAAGGGGCGCCAGATAGAGTTTTTGGTAATTCTATTAATCTTTCTTCTAATGATTTAGAAATTGCTAAATCTGAAACTCAAAAAATGTCTTTAGATGCATTAAGAAATTTAGCAATTGCAGTTAAATATGTTAATGAATTACCTAACGAATATAATCCTGACCTATTAGAAAAAGATTTAGAATTGATTGGTGTAATAGGTATAATTGATCCACCAAGACCAGAAGCAAAAGTTGCAATATCTGAATGTAAAAAAGCAGGTATTCGTCCAATTATGATTACTGGTGATCATGTTGACACTGCAAGTGCAATCGCAAAAGAAATTGGAATTTTAAATAAAAATGAACTTGCAATTTCTGGTAGTGATCTTCAAAAAATGTCTGATAAACAACTCGCTAAAAATATTGAAAAATATAGTGTTTATGCTAGAGTAAGCCCTAATGACAAAATTAGAATTGTTAAAGCATGAAAAGCACATGGCAAAATTGTAAGTATGACTGGAGATGGTGTTAATGATGCTCCATCACTTAAAGCTGCTGACATAGGTTGTGCAATGGGAATTACAGGAACTGATGTTGCTAAAAATGCTTCTGATTTAATTTTAACTGATGATAATTTTTCAACAATCGTTAAAACTATAAAATCAGGTAGAAAAATAATGCTTAACATTAAATCAGCATTAACAATGTTATTGATTGCAAACTTAGTAAATTTATTAACAGTATTTTTAACAATTTTAATCTTCAATATTCCATTAATGCAATCATTGCAAATATTATGAATAAATGTAGTTGCTGAAACTATTTTAGGATTAGCAATTGCAAAAAATAATCGGCATGAAAATGTAATGTCATTTAAGCCGCGAGAGAAAGACTCATTTATAATTGATAGGCACATGTTATTTGAAATTTTAATTTTTGGTACATTAGTTTCATTGTTTTCAATAATCCTATTTTATGTAGGAATTGCAAGTGCATATGATTTTGATATTAGTCTCAATGAAATTAGATCAGCTAATTTTTTAGAAGATAATAAATCAGCAGTTCATTTTGGAAGTTTCTTAGCATTTATGTCTATTGGAATTTGTTTAAGTTTAAATGGGCTTTGTACAAGAACTTCAAGAAGTATATTCAAAGAATCTTGAAAAGATACAAAATTAATGTTATTTGCAACTATTGGTTCAATGTCACTTGTAATGATAGTTGCATATATACCCGGATTGAATAAAGCATTTAATATGCAATACTATGATGTAAAAAATGGTTATAATTATTATTGATTTAATATATTACCATATATTACTGGACTTGTATTCATAGGTGCATATGAATTATATAAATTTTTTAACAATAAGCTATGTAATGCAGATGGTACATTAAAATCAACTAAAATTATAACTAATTCATCTATTGATTTAAATAAAATTAAAATCTAGTTAATCTAGATTTTTTTATTGTATATATACTAAAATTAATATATGAATTGTAAAATAAATAATAATTATCAAATTAAAATAATTCAAAATTCA
>CASFKH010000046.1 GCA_949295235.1 uncultured Ureaplasma sp.
TTAAATGCAAAATTAAAAGATAAAATAAATACTAATCAAAATCAAAATTCATCTGATAAGGATAAAACAAAAATGGCTAAAAAATCTAAAATTGATATTGTAATTGAAGCAGTTTCTTATTTAACTGAGGAAGTTAAGGAAATGAAAGAGGAAGTTGTTGTTATTAATAAACGTCTAGATGTTTTAGAAAATGATATTAAAGATCTAAAGCAAGAAATGAAAGAAGTTAAACAAGATATAAAAGTCCTTAAATCAGAAGCAATTAAACACGGATGAAATATCATCTAATATATTTAGTGAATACAATAAATATTTAAAAAATACTCCCACTAATTTATATATTTAAAAATTTTCTTTGCCACTTTATTTATAGTGTACAAAATAAATTTATATTTTTATGCTTAAAATATACTATTTATATAAAAAAAATATGGTAAAAAACCATATTTTATCATCTTATTGTAGAAAGGATATTCTTCTTTTTAAAATAGTAAATACTATATCCATAAATAATTACAAATACAACTGCAATAAATAATTGAATAACTACAAATAGTGGTCAATTAACGCTAACTCCAATATATATTGATAAGTTTGTATAAACGAATTGTTTAAATAAACTAATTGCTAATAAAGAAATTGGAGCTGACAATGCAATTGTTAATATTCACGATGGGATATATCCTACAATTATGTTTAATGCATTAGTTTTATCAGTATAACCTAATGTTTTCATAATTGCTATTAATTTTAACATATCATTGATAATCATTATTGAACATAATATTACACATATTAAAGACAATAGAATTATTAATGTAACAACAATTATACTTATTTGGTCATATAATTTAGACATTTTGTCAAACATTACCTCAGACATTGTTACACTATCTGCGTTTTCAAATGTTGCATTTAAAGATGATTTACCATATATTGAGCAATATAAATCAATTATTTTTGAAACAAATTCATCTTTTTGATTAGTTGAATATTTATTTCATAATGATTGTAAGTCATTTACACTAATATTAAATGCATTTGCTAAATATGGAACTTGCTCAGAACTTTTTAATGTATTCGCAATTAATTCTTTAACAACTGAAGAACCATCTCATGAATCATTTGCAATATACATTCCAGATAATGAATATAAAGTTAGGTTTTGAGTTAAAATTATATTCTTTTGATTATTTGTAAATATTCCATTAAATCCACCAAATTTATTATAATTATTGTTCATACCTACACTTAGTGTATAATTATTATTTTTAGTTGGATATACAGTTAAATTTGTATTATTTTTATAATCTTGTATTGTTGCTAAACCCAATGCTTTTTGTGCGCAATTAATATTTGTAAACATTTGAACACCATTTCCAGTATTGTTAATACCAACAACAGTAAATGTAATAGGATTAACAGTTTGATAGTTCAAATTGCTTGATGATTCAGAAGAATCAAAATCTAAGAATTTATATGCTTCTCCATTTAATAAAGTTTTTCTATAAACATTATTTTCTGGGTATATTTTTAATTGATTTCCAATATCTAAATCATATTTTTTAGCAGCATAATTGTTAATAATTAAAGGATTTGAAACATCTGAATCAAATAATTTAGAATTAATTAAATTATCATTATTATCATATAGATTAATGAATTTTGAATTTTCTTGAATACCAATTATATTTAATTCATCATTATGTAAATCTTCATTTAAAATTCTTCCATCAACATGAACATATGGTTCATCTTCACCATTATTGAAGATTATTTGATTATATTGAATTCTAAAATAAGTATCAGTGAAAACTGGATCTAAATAATTTAATAATACATAATTAATATAGTTATTTGTAAGACTCATTGGTAGAGGACCAAGAGCATTATTTTTATTTAATTCATAATATGTATTTTCATTAAATGGATCAGGGAAAAGTTTTGCAACATCAATTAAAGATTTAATTTCATCAGCAGATTCTTCTTGTGAATTATCAACAACATATTGTTTGTAAAAATATTTAGTAAATAATGAACGGTTAGTTAAAAGAATATTATTTACATTGTTATTTACATCTACATCAAACAATACAACATTACTATTATTAGGATCTCTTCGTATATTACTTATTACACTAGGAATAATAGAAGTATCGGTTTGGGTACCATTATATCCAAACAATTTTGAAGAATAATATTTTATTGAATCATTAAATGGAGGAATGTAATTAGTATTAGTATTTTTATTATATGAACAATATGCATTATTAATAATTGCTTCTAATTCATATTCAGATAATTCTAAAACCTCATTAATATCTTCAAGGCCATTAACTTCAGGCGCACATATAACTCCAACATTTGGATCTTTATTATAGTTTAACACTCATTCATTTGGATCATATATACCAAAATTTTGAATTGCTCAGGTTTTTGGGAATGAGAATGAATTTGTTTTATTTGGAGTAATATATGTATTTCCAACTTTTCCATTAGCATCAAATTTAAATGCATAAGCTTGATTAAATGGTCTCATATCACTCATTTCTTTACTTGTTAAATTTTGCATTGATTGATATAAACCATAAATTTGATTACTTGGAGCAACAGATTTCACAATATCCATTGGATTTGTTGAGGCTCCAGTTATTCCAAAAGTTAAATCAAGAATTGGAAAAATTTCAGTTAAATTTTTTAAATAAATTATGTTATTTGTATATGCATCAGAGTCATTTGCACTTGCATAATGCATTAATGAATATTTTTTAAATAATGGAGAATTATTTCATGCAGTTTTATAAAATGAAGCATTTGAATAATCTTTTTTAGCAACTATTTGATTATTATTATTGATTAATGTTCTTCCATAATCATCTAATCCAACTCCATAATATTGACCAGATTGAATTGTAGGAGTAACTAATTCTAATTCATAAGCGCTTTTATTAGTATTTAATTCATACTGATATGCTTCTTGGATTTTCCCTGTTGTTGAAATTACAAAAGTAAATGCAACACATAATGTGATCGTAGATAAGGTTAGAAAAATAATTTTTGCAATTGAATTAAATGCTAATGATCCTCTAAACTTAACCATTAAAGGTGCAAAATTAAATAATGATTTAAAATATCTTGAAGTTTTACTTAATGATACATTTTGATCTTCTTTTAATAATGATGTTACATTCTTTCTCAACATAAACCATGAAAATAGGTTTATTATTGCTATAAATAATAATGAAGGAATAATTAATAATAAAAAGAAGATTAATGGATTAAATATTGAGAATGATACTGGAATCATCCAATATGGACTGAACACTGAATACATAACTGGTTGTAAAGCTGCCCCAACAAAGTATCCAATTGGTATTGATACTATAGAAATTAAAACAGCAATTAATGACATATTAGAAATGATCTTTCATTTACTAATACCATTTGACATTAATATTGCAATATTATTTTTATTTTGTGTAATATACATTTTTGCAAATAAACATAACACAATTAATAATAAAATTAATATAAAAATTGAAATTGCATATGAAACACCAGATATTACACCTAATAATTGAGTAATAAATGTGACTCTTAAAGTTGCAGGCGACATTGAGTTATCTTGATCATTATATCAGTATACAGCTTGAATGTTGGCGGGTCAAGACATATATTTTTCAACATAACTATTTAATTTAGTAGTAACTTCAGCTTTTGATTCATTTCCGACATACTTACCTAAAATAAAGCTTTCATGAAACATTGATTGGAATGAAAAATCACATTTTTGATAACCACTATAATTAGTGTATACAATTGCTTCAGTTTTTGAATTAGGAACTAAACTTTCAAATGAAACAATTGGAAACATCATATCTGGAGTAATTCCAGTTCCCACAATTACATATGGAATATTATTAGCATATACCTTATATTTGTCATCTAATGAATTAATTCATACATCCATACTATTAGGAGTAACTCTTGGTAAATCATTAATAGATGTTGGAGTATTTATATATCGTGATGAATTTTCTATACTACCATTAGAATATGCTTGAACAAATTCATTAAAGTCTAATACTTCTTTATTATTATCTTTTAATCAATTAGGATTAACAACTGCTAATGAACAAGTTGGATCTTCATAATACCCATTTAATGGAGTCCCTAAGGTTGTTTTTTTCTGCATAATAAATGCAATTCTTGACCCTCTAACTGCAGGTGGCGTATAATCTGGGTCTGTTTTATCAACAAACATTCTGATATATTCTTTAACTTTTTTAAAACTTAGATTTGATATTTGAGCACTAGGATTTAAAGGATCATAATCAGGATGTTCATAAATATAATCTAATACAGTATTGAATTGTTTAGAAAAATTAGAATCTTTATCAAAAGTCGAATTTGCTGCAAAATACACTAATAATTGTCTAGCAAAAACACTATCATTAAATTCATTAGTATTATCTAAATTTTCAGATGCAAGTTGAACAATTGAATCTAAATTTCAACCCCTTGGTAATAAATAATGTCCATTTGATGGATTGAAAATTAAGTTTTTTTGTTCAAATATATCAAGTTGATCAACTAAATAATCATCCTGATATTTAATAATTTTTGAAGTTGTATTTGAATCTGATGAATAAACATTAATAGACTCAAATTGTCTATAATAAACACCTAATTTAGCTAATTGTTCATAAAACTCACTTTTGTTGGTATTTGAGATTTCAGCATTTTGATTCCAATTATCATAGATTACTACATTATGCAAATTATAATTATCAACTAAATTATTATAACTGTTGTTCATAGATGTTGAAACACCCTGCAACATGTTAAAAACTAAACTGACTAAAAATATAAATATTGATAATGATAATGTGATGAATTTATTTTTTCCCAAATACCTTAATATATTCTTATTAAGATTTTTCACATTAAAATTCCTTTCAATCTAATTTGATTAAAAAAGTTAATTTTTGATTGAAAAAAGAAATTTTTTTGATTTTAATAATTCATTTAATATTGAATAATTGTGATTATCTTTATTGCTAAAAATTTGAATTTTAATTGAAATAGATTCATTTAAATATTTAAATGATATTTTATGAATAATATATTTATAAATTGTTTTAAATGTAATAGATAAAAATGAATATAAGTAAAGAGTAAAAAATACACCAAAAATGAAAAAAATAAATGAACAAAAACGATTTAGATGAATATTATTTTTGTTATTAATATTCTTCATTAATAATAAAAATAAATAATTATAATAAACAGACATAGCACTAAAGATTTTTTTGAACAAACTCAAAAATCCATTTTGAATAGCTATATCATATGTTGAAAATGAAAAAATATGAAACAAAATAAAATTTATCATATTAAATATATTATATTAAAAATTATTTTTTTGTAAATAAATTAACAATTTTATCAATTGTACCTGATTTACAAGCAATTGTGATTATATCATCTGATAATAATTTAGTTGAAGATCTAACTGGGAAAATAATTTCACTTCCTCTTTCAATCATAATAATATTTGTTAAATATTGAGATTTTAATTCAAAATCTTTTATTTCAACTTGAAATAATTTTGAGTTTTGAACAGGAATCTTGATAATTGCAACATCTTCATCGAACATTGAAATATTTAGATCAATATCATGTATTAATCTAAATGATGTCATTTCTGCAACTAATTCTTCAGGTCATATAATTTTAATATTTCTATCAGTCAAAATGTTTAAAATTCTTTTTTGAACTTCATTTCTAACTTTTGCAACAATATTTTTTACTTTTAATTGACGAAGGTTGGAAATAATCAATATTGAATCTTCCATTGAACTTACCCCAACAATTACTTGATTAAATTCACTAATATTAATTTCTTCAAGTGCATTAATATTTGTGGCATCTGCTTTAAAAACATATTCGAATTGATTTGATAATGATTGAATTTTATCTTCATCGCTATCAATTAATACAACTTTAAATCCAGAACTTTTTAATGCATTAGCAACTTGTAGGGTAAAACCTTCAACACCAATAATACAAAATTCTTTTTTATGCATATTTACCTCAAATGATAACAAA
>CASFKH010000047.1 GCA_949295235.1 uncultured Ureaplasma sp.
CATATTTAAAACTAATAGACCACAATATTTTATCCTCAAAACAAGGAAGCGGATATTATGTCAATCAAAATGCAATTGATTCAATATTCTTTTTATATTCATATTTAAAAAACTTCGATTTCAAATTGAATAAGAAAAATCCAAATGTAATTGATATTTATAAACAAAATAATTGTATTGGATTTCTCACAATTAATGTTGTTTTGAAATTTGATTTATCAAAATTTTCAATTACAGATATTTTAGTAAATTTTGTGAATGAATATAATTTTAATTTTTCAAAAATTATAAATAAGTTCACAAACAATTTAAGTATAGACAATGTTAAGATGAATAAATTTTCATCTGTTTTTATAAGTGAAAATAATACAGAAGTTGTATTTGATACATATTTAAATAGCAATTTAAATTTTGAAATTGTAAAGGAATTTAAGTTTTAGATTAAAAAATTTTTTTAATTTTTTCAGTAAACTTAATTTTATGTTTCTTTTTATTTGCTACTACTTGTAATCCAATCGCCCATCTTGATACAATATGAACAAAAATTTTTGGTGATTCACGTACATCTATAATTGATGTTGGAATCTTAAGTTTTTTGCTTATTTTTGCTTTTAAAATATCAATATAATCTGAATCATATCCCAATTGTAAAATTGTAATGTTTTTAATATCTTTTTGAGACAATTCATTGCTATAATTTTTAATTAATTGTTTAAGACATTCATCAATTGCATCATCTCATTTTTTTACAATTCCGCTAAAATGATTTTCTTCATCAAATCTAATAATTGGATAAATTTTGGTTAGTTTGAATAACTTAGCAATAATTGCAGGTGCTCGACCACTTTGTACTAATCCTTTTAGGTTTTTGCAAACAAAAAATGAAAGACAGTAATTATGGAAATCCTCTGCATATCTTATTAATTCTTTAATATTATCGTAACCATTATTTATTTTTTCTCTTAGTTCACGACAAAGAATTTCAATGATATAACCAAATCCTAAAGTGTTGGCTACAAAAAGTTTATTTTTAAATTCATTTGAATTTGCCAATGCTTTTATATGAGAATATTCACTTGAAAATTTACTTGATATAGGTAAAGAAATTATATAGTCATAATCTTTTAGTTTTTCTCTAACTAATTCTTCAATCAATAATGGAGGAGTACAACTTGTAGAAAATTTAACTCCTTTTTCTTGATAATTTAATATTGTTTCAGAAGAAAAGGCTAAATTGTTATCAATATATGATTTACCTTTTTCATCATATATTGAAAGTGGTAAAATACAAACATCTAATTTTTTAGCCTCTTCACTATTTAATGAAGCACTAATATCTGTAAGGAATAATATTTTTTTCATATTAAATATATTTTATTACATTTATTAGTAAAATAATAGTATATATTAAAATTGAAATATATCTTATTATATAGAGGAATATGTATGAAATTTAATCACGAATTAAATCACAGCGCTGCCCATGTTTTGGCTGCTAGTTTAAAGGAATTGTATTCAAATATTAAATTGGCAATTGGTCCTGCAATTGAAGAAGGTTTTTATTATGATTTTTTTCTAGACGAATCAATTTCAATTAATGATCTTCCAAAAATAGAAAAAAAAATGAAAAAAATTATTTCTCAAGCAAATGCTTTTGAAAGAATTGAAGAATCAAAAAACAATGCATTAGATTTTTATAAAGACAATAAATACAAAACTGAAATAATTAATCAAATTCCAAATAATGAAACTATTACTTTTTACAAAAATGGTAATTTTAAGGATTTATGCCGTGGTCCACATGTTGAAAATACAAATAAAATAAAAGCTTTTAAATTATTAAATGTTGCTGGAAGTTATTGACGTGGAGATTGTAATAATGATAAATTAACAAGAATTTATGGTGTTGCTTTTGAAACTGAAAAGGAATTAAATGAATATCTTGAAATTCTTGAAGATAGAAAACAACGTGATCATAGAAAAATTGGAAAAGATTTAAAATTATTTACTTTTAATAATTTAGTCGGTCAAGGTCTTCCAATATGATTACCAAATGGAACAATTATAAAATATCAAATCCAAAAATATATTAATTTTCTTCAAAACAAATATGGATTTTTACCAGTTATGACACCTGTGCTTGGAACAGTTGATTTATATAAAACGAGTGGACATTGAGAACATTATAAAGAAAATATGTTTCCTTTAATGGATGTTGATGGAGAAAAACTTGTTTTGCGTCCTATGACATGTCCCCATCATATCATGGTTTATAAAAATGATATTCACTCATATCGTCAATTACCAATAAGATTATGTGAACATTCTAATTTACATCGTTATGAAGCATCTGGTGGTTTAACAGGATTGGAAAGAGTTAGAGAAATGGTTCTTGAAGATACTCACATTTTTTGTAGACCTGACCAAATAAAACAAGAAGTTGATGTATGTTATAAAGCAATTATGGAAGCTCATAAAGGTTTTGGAACTTCTATTTATCGAGTAGACTTATCAATTTGAGATCCTAATGATAAAGAAAAATTTCATGGTAATGTAGAAATGTGAGAAATTTCTCAAAAACAATTACAAGAGGCTCTTGATGAACACAATGTTGAATATTCTATAATGACTGGAGAAGCTGCATTTTATGGACCAAAAATTGATTTTCAAGTTAAAACTGCCCTTGGTCATATAGTTACTGTTTCAACTATTCAATTAGATTTTTTATTACCTGAAAGATTTGAATTAGAATTTAAGGATGAAAATGGAAACTATAAACGCCCAGTAATGGTCCATTTAGGAATAATTGGAACTTATGAGAGATATTTAGCAATGTTGCTTGAACAAACTAAAGGAATTTTACCTCTCTGACTTTCTCCTGTTCAAATTCAAATTTTACCCGTTAACACAGAACACAATGAATATGCTTATGAATTATCTAAATTTTTCATTAGCAAAGGCTTTAGATGTGAAGTTGATAATCGAAAAGAACGTTTAGGTAAAAAAATAAGAGATGCTCAAATTTCAAAAATCCCATATCAACTTATAATTGGAAATGATGAAATTGAAAATAAAAACTTAATATCATATAGATGTTATGGAGAACAAAATGATAATAAATGTTCAATTGATGAATTTTTAAATTTATTAGTTAAAAGAGTTGAATCTAAGAAATAAAAAAAATTTTAATGAAACCCATTAAAATTTTTTAAATTATGCTAACATATTGTTTTTCTTAAGTGTTTTAAGTGTTCTAGCTGAAACTCTAATTGTAGTTGTGCTTCCATCTGAGTTTTTAACTTTAACTTTTTGTAAATTAACATTTCATACTCTTCTAGAATGATTCATTGCATGACTACGTTTATTTCCACACAATGGTCCTTTACCAGTTAATTGATCTCTTCTTGACATACAAAACTCTCCTTATTAATGATATTAATTTAAATAATTTGTTAAAAATGTAATACAATTAATTATTATATTATATTAGTTTAGATTATATTACTATTTTTCATAAATTAACTTTAATTATTTTACTAAATTGGAGATATCATGATTAATTTTGAAAAAATGAAAACAATGTTAGAATATGGATCAAAAAATCTTAATTCTGAATATTCATATATTAATGACTTAAATGTATTCCCAGTTCCAGATGGTGATACTGGGTCAAATATGGCTTCAACAGTTTCGGGTGCCATTGATTATCTTAATAGCAAACAAATAACTAATTTTTATGAATTATCTTCAAATTTTACTTATGGTTTATTAATGAATGCAAGAGGAAATTCTGGTGTCATTTTTTCACAAATATTTAGAGGATTTTTTTCAATAATCAAACCTGAAACAGAAAAACTATCTATTAATCAAATTAAAGAAGCATTAATTAAAGCAAAAGAACAAGCTTATAATGCGGTATCAAAACCTGTGGAAGGAACAATCTTAACTGTAATTAGAGTTATTTCTGAAAAAATTAA
>CASFKH010000048.1 GCA_949295235.1 uncultured Ureaplasma sp.
TATGTAAATATTAAATTAAATAATATCAAAAATTACATTAAAATCAATATTAATTAACTAATTTTATAAAAAAGTATATAATTATATATATAATATTGTTTTTTACAAGTAGGAGAATAAAAAATGCAAGTAAGAGAAATTGATTCTAAAGTTGCAGTTATAAATTTAGAAGATTCTAAAAAAATTGGTTTATCTTTAGAATATCAGGGTTTAGGAACTACTATAAATGGTTCTAATGTTGATATTGAATTTATTGATGAATACAGCAATGATTGAAGATTACCAAAAATTTATTTAAAAGGTCAAGCTTATTTATCAACTCTTCAACATCCTGAATTAAAAAGATATGTTAAATTAATTAGTAATAAATTTGAAAATTTTAAAAGATTAATTGATTTTTCTAAAATTGAAGAATTAGCATATTCTAAAATTGCAAACTTTTGTAATGAAAATAATTTTGGAATAGATGAAACAATTGATGAATTTATTTATGGTAATGTAGTTGAAATTGATAGTTCAAATATTGATCAATTAATTCAATCATTAAATGAAAAAATTGAAACATATAATTCTAATTTAAATAAATATAAATCAACAATTGATTCTTTAAACCAAAATGATGAAAATTATGAAGAATTAGCTTCAAATGCTTTATCAAATTGTAAAATATCAATTATTTCAATCTATCGTGATTTTATAATGATTGAAAACGCTATTAAAAATAGTCTATATCAAGAATTTAACCACAATTCATATAATAATTTGAATTGTCCTTATTGTCATAAATCTGTAGATTTTATTGATAAAGATAAGTTAATATATGTAAATGGAAATAAAGTTTATTATAGAAGACCTGGTGTTGATCCTTCAGAATATACAGATGATGATGTAATTTATGAATTAACAGATGAACAAATTGCAGAAATGTTTGGTGAAAATACTAATGAAGATCAAGATGAATTTTCTGAAGAAAATTATGATGACTTCAATGATGACAAAAATTTAACAGATTCTAATCTAGATTCTCCTTATATTAATGACAATTTAAATGAACAAGTAGAAATTCCAAATTATACTGAATACAATAATGAAATTGAAGATAATTATAATGAAAATTTAGATAACAATAATGATTTATCAAATAATGAAGAAGATTATTCAAATTATAATGATGATTTTGAAGATGACAAGGTTAATGAACCAAAAACTGATTTTGAAAAACTATTGTTTTATTCAAATGATAATACTCCAATAGTGGTTAACTTTGTTTCTCAAACTGAAGATAAAATAATTAAAAAATCTACAATTACTGAATATGTTGGAAATGAAATTAGAAGTCAAAATATTGTATTAACTGATGATGATAGTAAGATTATTTCAGAAACTACAAAAACTGAATTATTAGATGGTGAAAAAGAAGATAAAAAATCTTCAAAAAAATAAGAGGCTAGGAGAATAATTATGAACAATAACAAATCTATAAATTCTAACATTGAATTAATTTTAGATAAGATTAATGGTCAATATGTTTTAGTTAATAAAAAAGATATTGAAAGTGCAATTGAATTTAGAAATAAAATGAATGATCAAATCTTAGCTAATGATGAAAATGCTACTAGTGAATTAAATGTTGAAGAATCTACTAATGATAGTGAAAATTTTGATAATTTTGCTAAATTCGCAAAAGTATTAGAAATTAGTCGTGACTCATTAATGGGTAATTCTTGAATTAATCCAGTTGAATTTGTTGCAATTGTAGATGAAAATAGTAATGAAAAACTTTCAAATTATATTTCAAATATTGAAGTAAAAACTAATAAATTATATGAGGATTTAACATCAATTGTTGTTAATAAATACAAAATTTCTGAACAAAATAAAGTTGATGAAATTAAAAAAATGTATGAAGAACATGATAAAGAACTTGATGACTATTTAAATTTAGTTGATGATGTTATTTATAATGTTGAAGTTGATTGACATGACTATTTATTAATGGATTGTCATTTAAATCTATTTAATTCATATACTATTGAAAAGAAAGTAAATGAATTCAGTCATGAAGTTGAATTTGAAGATGTAATTGATAGTATTGATGATAATGATGAAATAATTGAAGATGATGGAATTGAAAAAGTAAGTCCAATTGTTATTGATTTTGAATCATTTAATAAATCAAATTTAAGCATATCTGACATTCTTGATGAAAATAGTGAAGAAATTAACTCAAGACAATTACATTCTGAATTAGAATCTAAAAATAATGATGAATTAAATGAATATATTAATGATGTTGTATCTAAAGTCAACGTTGTTCAAAACAATATTGAAGAAAAAATTTCATTATATAGAACTTTATCTACTCAAAAATTTACTGAAGAAAATAATGTTAATATTTTAGTTACTTTAGATAGATTAGCATACAATTCAAAAACAGCTGAATCAATAATGTCTAAAATTATGAATTCTGAAGATTCATCTGAAATTAAAGATTTATTATTAGAACGTAATGAAATTTATTCTACTAATGTTAAAATAATGAAAAAAATTTCTAAACATGTTGATTTAGATGAATCTTTAAATACTTTAAATGATGAAATTATCGCTTTAAAAGTTGCATTAGACAACCTTTCTTCTAAATTATCTGTTGCTTATAATATTGCTTACAAAAATTATGCAAAATATTCTAAATCAATTGATAAACAAAATGCAAAACTAGCAAAAGCTGAACAAAAAAGAATGGCTAAAGAACAAAAAAGAAGAATGAAAGAACTTAGAAAAGCATATAAGAAATCTCATTCTTCTAGTTCATTAAGTCTTGAAGATCAAAAGATAATGGATCAAATTATTGTAAATTATCAAAACAGACCAAATTCAGTTTACAATCTTGCAAACGGTGCTGATTTATTTGCTGATAAATTCCAAATGAAAAAATTTAGAGCAAAATTATCAAATAGAATTAGTGAATTAGCAAAAATTGGTAGAAAAACAAATAATTCAGTTGATGGAAAAGAAAATTTATTTAATAAATACTTCATTTTTATGAATGCAGAATTAGGTATAATTTCTGAGTTGTCTGAATTAGCAGGTTTATTGGAATTAAAACGTGTTAAATTAATTTCTGAAATTGCTGAAAATGAAATTGTATATTATAAATCAGCAAATTTAGAAGAAAAAATATTATTTACAACTCGTGCAAATTATTCTTTCTTAAAGATTTTGTGTGCTGAAATTCTAGTGTTAAGAACAATTTTATTACACCGTGAATATTTAGCATCTATTAAAAATATTGCTAGATCTCAATGTCATGAATTAGCCTCTTACATTGAATGAGATCACCGTTTATATTGATGAAATATATCTACAGTTGATGCAATAAATATTGCTTATAACAACTCATTATATTCTCATGATGAAGGTATTAAATATTTATATGAACAAATTAGTAAATATGAATCTGAATTTGGTGAAGATGTAGAATATTCTAGTCCTTGTTGTTGTTGTTGTGATGATTGTAGTTGTGAAAGTGATTGTGTTTGTGATCCAAATTGTACTTGTAGTTGTGAAAATTGTAAATGTACTTCTACAAGTTCAGATCAAATTCCAATGCCAAAAGTTATGGTAATGAAATTTGAAAGAATCATTGGACAAGAAAAAGCAATTCATAAAGAAACTGTAAAAAATATTATTCAAAAACAAGATGTAATTGTTGAATCTAAGAAGAGCGATGAATTAGTTAGTGAAACTAAAAAGAATAAGAAACTTAGAAAACTTGACAACCGTGGAATGTCTAGAGCTGGTTTAAGAATTCAAGAAATTATTGATGAAACAAAAGACGAAGTTAAAGAATTCAACAAAGAAAAAAAATAATAATTTAGTTTATTAATAAAAATCAAGAATAGTAACAACCCTATTTTTGATTTTTTATTTGTTTTAATGTTATTAAATGTTATTTTTTATTATATTGATTTATAATAAAAGTAGAAATAAATATTATTTCTAATTTTATTTTAATTATGAGGTATTGCAATGAGCAATTTTAATAAAATTAATGTTTATAGTGAAATTGGAAACTTAAAAAAAGTTTTAGTTCACACTCCAGGTTTAGAAATTGACTATTTAACTCCTCAACGTTTAGATGAATTGTTATTTAGTGCAATTCTTGACCCTGTTCGTGCTCGTGAAGAACACAAAGAATTTGTTAAATTATTAGAATCACATGGTGTTGAAGTAGTTCAATTAAGTGATTTGGCTGCTGAAACTTATAAAGCTGCATCTGCAAATGATAGAGAAGCTTTTATTAAAAAATGATTAGATGAAGCAGTTCCAAAATTAACTCCTAATAATAGAAAATTAGTTTATGATTACTTAAAATCATTAGAAAAGAAACCAGTTCAAATGATTCGTAAAATGATGTCTGGTATTCTTGATCGTGAATTAGGAATTAAAAACAAGGTTGAATTAGTAGTTGACCCAATGCCTAATTTATATTTTACTCGTGATCCATTTGCATCAGTTGGTAATGGTGTAACTATTCATCACATGTTCCGTGAAACACGTAGACGTGAAACAATTTTTGCTTGATTTATTTTTAATCATCATCCTGACTATAAAAATACACCTGTATATTACAATAGAAATTTACCTTTTAGTATTGAAGGTGGAGATGTATTTGTTTATAATGAAAAAACTTTAGTTATTGGAGTATCTGAAAGAACTCAACAAGAAGCTATTCAAACTTTAGCTGAAAATATTAGAGCTAACAGTGAAGTTAAATTTGAAACAATTTATGCAATTAATGTTCCTAAGATGAGCAATTTAATGCATCTTGACACTTGATTAACAATGTTAGATACAGATAAATTTTTATACTCAACAAATATGATGAGTGTATTAAAAATTTGAAAAATTGATTTAAAAGCTGAAGAAATTATTTGAAGAGAA
>CASFKH010000049.1 GCA_949295235.1 uncultured Ureaplasma sp.
AAAGAATGAATTTTTGAATGTGTATTCTAATTTATTTTTTAATTATGATTTATCATACAACAATGTTTTTATCAATGGAAGTGATCAATATGATCCAAATAAGAAAAATGCTATTTTTATTGGGAGCTCTTTATTCAAACCATTAAATGGCCCAGTTACCCCAGATAATTATTCAAGATTAACTATTATGCCTTATGTTTTGAATGAAGTTCAAAATACAATGCAAACTTTTTTGAAAAAATATCCTCCAAGTGAATATAACATTATTTTTAAATTACATCCTGTATTTTCAAATGCAGATGATCCACAAAATTTAGGCGCTATCAATTATGTTAAATTAATAACAAACAATCAAATAACTAATCCTATTATAGTTAATTCATCTATTCCGCTTGAATCATGAATATCAATTGATTATTATAATTATTTTATTAATAATTCATCCTCTTCATCAATTATATTTAAATCTGATCAACCTCAAAATTGAACTACATTTTTTGGATTACAAGCAACTACTACTACAATCCAAACAACTAGATTATTTTATCAATCTACTTTTGATATTCACAAAGATGAAGTTGCAAGACAAATTCCATTTTCAAATTTTCCAATTCCTAAATATTTTCCAGTTGTTAAAAGATTAGAATCTGATAATAATTTTATAAATTTTACTGATGACAATTTAAAGCAAATTTTAAAGATATATGAACCTTATTGCCCGTCTGTCCATTTTGATACACCACAATTGGATCCTTATGATTCAATAGTCCTTAATTTTTAAAAGGAGAATAATATGAATAAAAAAATTAAAATTACTAGCATTCTTATTGGTTCAGCTATTTTTATGACTACTTCAATAGTATTACCAATTGTTTTATCTAATTATAAAGGTGATAATACCACCCAAAATATTTATAATGAACCAGATATTGATTATAAATTAAAATCTCACTTTGATGATTGATATAATAGTTTAACTAACGAAAAATGAAATAAAGATGAAAATGGCGATTTTATAGACTATAAATCATACTCTGAGCAACAATCATTATGTTTATATGCAAATTTTAGAGGATATTATTGGAATGAACCCTTGCACCAAGGGATACAACCTACAAATAGAATTGTAAGATTAAAATTAGCAGGGGAAAATAATCCATTATGAGTATATGGTGAAGACTACAAATATATTACACAGGCATTATCTAGAGCAGAATTTCCATATGAATATATTACATACCATGGTGTTGAATATATGGAAAATGAGTTTTATGATCAATTAAAAGATTTTATAACCGGTGATGATTTAAATGGTTATAATTATTCAAATTGTGTAGGAAGAACTATTACAAGTTATGGGTTTTTATCAACTTCAATTTCAAGAGTTGAGGCTATAAGATATTGTGATGGATGAAATTGAGAAAATAGTGAAATTAACTTACCATTAAAAGAAAAATTTGTTTTTGAAATAAAAATACCAAAAGGAATGATAGGTGCAGCTTATTTAGCTGATTTTCCATTATCTGGAATTCCCAATGCTGATAATCAAATTTTATTTTCATTAAATTCAAAATTAAAAATAAAAGAATGATATAAAGAAAATGATGTTAATTTTTTTAAAATGGATTTAATTAATATAGGTTAATTATGACAAATTTTTTCTATTTTTATTAATACAGATAGTTTAAGAAAAATCCCCATCTTTACCTCATTTTGGCAATTTATTAAACTCTATATTAGAGAATTAAAAAAATCTAATTATGTTTTTCATAAATTAGATTTTTATTTAATATATATTTAACAATTAGTTATTATTAATAAGTACTTTAATTCCAGGGCCCATAGTAGCTGAAATTGATATATTTTGAATATATTGTCCTTTTACAGTTGAAGGTCTTTTTGATTTTATTAATGAAATTAAAGCTTCAATATTTTCTACAATTTTTTTTGAATCAGTTGATACCTTTCCTACACACATATGTATATTTCCATATGAGTCAGTACGATATTCAATACGACCTTTTTTAAATTCTTCTATAGTTGCAATAACATTTGTTGTAACTGTACCAGTTTTTGGATTTGGCATTAAACCTCTTGGACCTAATACTTTTCCTAAACGTGCAAGTTGAGGCATCATTTTTGGAGTTGTGATTATAAGATTAATCTTATTAATCATTTTTTCAACATCAGCAATTATATCTGATCCTCCAAAATAATCTGCTCCTGCCTTTTTAGCTTGATCTGCATTTATTGAATCATCAATTACTAAAATATTAACTTTTTTTCCATTTCCATTTGGTAAAGAAATCGATCCTCTTAATTGTTGTTCAACTTTAGTCGTGTCTAAATTTAATTTAATTGCAATATCAATTGAACCATCGAATTTTGAGTATGAAGTTTTTTGAGCTAATTTAACAGCTTCTTCTAATGGGTATAATTTATTCTTATCAACTAATTCACAAGCTGATTTCATTTTCTTATGTAATTTAGCCATTATTTATTACCTCTATTTTTTGCACTTAAAGGATCAACGCCTTCAATAACGATACCCATTTGTTTTGCAGAACCTGCAATCATTCTTAACATTGTTTCTTCATCATATGCATTAGAGTCAGCTAATTTATATCTTGCAATTTCAAGAGCTTTTTCTTTACTAATTGTTGCGACTTTTTCTTTTTTTGAATCTTTTGCACCAGATTTAATTTTTGCTGCATCTTTTAATAAATAAGTTACAGGAGTAGTTCTAATTACATAATCAAAACTTTTATCTTTATATGCAGTAATAATAGTTGGGATTACTTGTCCCATTTTATCTTTTGTTTCATCATTAAATTGTTTTGTAAATTCTGCCATATTAATTCCAACGGATGCTAATGCTGGACCTGGCTTTGCTTGACCACCAATTAAGTTTAATTTGGCGATTCTTGTTATTTCTTTTTTAGGAGCCACATGCAATACCTTTCCTTTCTATGAAGTATTCACTACGTGGTATATTATGAGTGCAATTCCTCTACCACATGCTATCTAAATTAAGTATGTAAATTGCTACATACAAAAAGTATTATACCATTAATATTTTTAATATTATAAAATAATTAATTATGGAAATTTCTTCAAAATATTTATGTTTTATTGATATTGAGGCGACTGATAATGAATCAAATAGAAAAATGATTCAATTTTCAGGTTTAAAAACAACATTAGAAGGTGAAATTGTTGAAGAAATTGATTTAATGGTAAACCCTGAACAAGATTTAAGTGAATATATTATTAATTTATTAAAAATTGACAATCAAAAATTACAAAAATATCCTAATTTTTTTAAAATTCATCAACAAATTATAAATTTTTTAATTGATTCTACAATTGTAACTTTTGGTGATTTTGATTATAAGTTTCTTAATAAATCATTTAAAGATATAAACTATGATTTTAATTGACCAGTTTTAGATTGCCAATACGAAATCAAGAAAAAATCTCAAATTTCAACAAATGCATCTTTATCAAATTTATTTAGAATCCTAAAAGGAGAAGTGGATAAAAAATATTTACATAATGCATTATATGATGCATATATGTTATTAGTAGTTTATTTTGCATATATTAACTTAGATCAACAACAATTAAAAAAGGTTGTTGAGTATAGTCAAATTGTTCCTCGTATTTCTAATCCTAAAAATTTGATATTTAGTAAATATGATTTTAACCATATAATAAAGAATAATGTTAATTCTAAATCAATTTTGTTTATTACTAAATTGATAATTAATCAATTTGAATATAAGGTAAACAAAAGAAAATGTTTTAAAAAATATATAGAAGAATTTCAGTTTCAATATAATAATCAAGTTTATTATTTTAAAAACCCATATAAAATGATTAAAGAAAATACATTTTCTAATATTTATAAATCTGAGTTAGAAATATTTTTAAATAAATTTATTAATATAATGTTAAATTCTGCAATTTTTTTTAGTGACTGTGGAAAAAACAATATTCAAAGTGTGCTAGAAATTATTTATGAAATTTATAAAAAGTATTTTGAAATTGAATACATTAGTTTAACCTATCTTGCAAAAAAATATAAAACTAAAGATATTCAAATTTTATGATCAAATTTCATTAATATGATTGAAGATTGTGAAGAAAATATTAAATTGATTTTTAAGGATTATTATGACTGAAATAACAATTAATGTTAATGATGTTGGTATTAGAATTGATAATTTTTTATTAAAAATGGATCTTGGATTATCAAAGCCACATATTTATAAATTAATAAGAAATAAAAAAATTAAAGTTAATGATAAAAAAATAGATTTTAATTACAGATTAAAGCTAAATGATGTGATAAAAATTTATTACAATCTTCAAACTAATGAAATGAAAAATTTTGAATTTTTAGATGCAAAACTACTAACAGATATTATCTATGAAGATATGAATATAATCATTGTTAACAAGCCTGTTGGTCTATTATGTCATGAAGATAATTCTAAAAAAAATAATGATACTTTAATAAATAGAATTAAAAAATACTTATATGATAAAAATGAATATAAATTAGATAAAGAAAATCAATTCAGCCCATCTTTAGCACACAGAATTGATAGAAATACATCTGGCTTAGTTGTAGCAGCTAAAAATCATGATGCATTAGTATCTTTAACTAAATTATTTAAATATCATTCTTTAAACAAACATTATCTTGCCTTAGTTCATGGAATTATAAAAAACAATGATGACAAACTTGAATTATTTATTAAAGATAATAATAATGGTTTTGTAAGTGTTAGTAATAAAGAACAAGATGGATACAAAAAAGCAATTACACATTATTATTTAAAACAAATTATTAAAAATAAATATTCATTAGTAGATGTTTGTTTAATAACTGGTAGAAAACACCAAATTCGTGCATCTTTTAATTTTATAAATCATCCTTTAGTTGGTGAACAAAAATATATTACAAAAAATATTGATAAAAATACCAAATTCAAATACCAATGCTTAGTAGCATATAAATTAGAATTTAAAATATATGATAAAAATGATTGTTTATTTTATTTAAACAATAAAGAATTCATTACTGACAAAATTTGATTTTTAGATTTTATTTAAAAAAGATACATCATATAATTTTTTAATTTTTCTAATTATATGAGAAATCGATCCTTTGTTTATTTGCTTATCAAATGGCAAAATTTTATTCATTTCAGAACAAATTTCATTTAAACTATACATTGGAAACTTTACTCTTGTTTCACAAAAAAGTTTTTCCCTATAATTTAGAAATTCATATCGATAATCTACCATTAAAACCTTACATTTTGAAACTAATTCAACAGAGGCTTTTGATATCTTTTGAATATTGGACACTTCTAGATTAATTAAACGTTGCATATTATTTATAAAATCATGTTCAATTCTATTATCTTCAAAAATAAACATAGATTCAGTTGCACCTAAAATTTTTAGGATATCTGAAATTTGTTCAGCTTTTTTAAAATATAATACATATTTATTTTTATGAAAAATAATTTTAGAGTTTAATTTGAATTTTTTAAATACTTTTATTAAAAATTTACAAAAATCAGAATTTATAATTCTTATTTCAAAATGATTATAAGAATTTGAAGATCTATTAATACTTCCTGAGGTTAAAAAACATCCAATTAAAATAACATTTAAAT
>CASFKH010000050.1 GCA_949295235.1 uncultured Ureaplasma sp.
GTATTTGAGCACCAATCGAAACTCTATTAATCTTATTTTTTTTAAAAATAGAAGCTTGATTTGCAGTTAAAACTTCAGGATTACATTCGATACTAAACTCATAATTGGAATTGAAATTTATATAATTACTAATTTCGTATAAAAATTTGTCTAAAATATAATCTGGTATATAGTTTGGAGTTCCTCCTCCAATATATATAGTTTCGTATTGATTAAATGAAGATGTTAACCTTATTTGATCTATTATTGTGTTGCAATATTTTTCTATCAATTCAAAATCAGAAGTTTTTATTCTTATAAAATCACAATATGAACATATATTTTTACAAAAAGGAATATGAATATATAAATGTTTAGTCATAATAAAAATTTTTAATTTGTTCTATTAAATTATCAATGTTTCCATTGTTATAATCAAAATAAATTTTATTATTAAATTTATTATTGCATCACGTTAATTGACGTTTAGCTAAATGTCTTGTTTTTTTCTTTATAGATTCAAAGTCTATTTCTTCATTATTAATAATTGAATTTGCAATTTCACTATATCCAATTGCTTTAAATGCATTTGAATAAATAATATCAGGGTATTTTTCAATTAATTTTTTTACCTCTTCAATTCAACCATTATAAATAAAATTATCAAAACGGTTATTTATCTCTTCATATAAATTTTCTCTTGATTTATTAACCATTATTATTAATGAATCAAATTTAGATTTATTGTTTTGTTTATCAATAATAGATTTTGCTAAATTATTATTTACTTTTAATATTGCTACACATCTTATTAATCTTCTTCTGTTATTAATTGTTATTTTTTGAGCAGAAATTTTATCATATTTAAACACATAATCATAGAGTTGTTTATTGGATCAACATTCAATTTCATTTAATATTGATGTACTTATGTTTTTGGTTAAATCATAACCTTTTAAAATGCAATCAATATAAAGATGGCTACCTCCACATAAAATTGGAATTTTATTTTCAGAAATTATTTTATGATAAACATTATCAAATTCTTTTTGAAACACATTTATATTTCATTCTTCTCAATAATTTATATTGTTAATAAAATAATAATCAATTTCTTTCATTTGTTCAATTGGTGGTTTATTTACACCAATATTTAATTGTTTATAAACTTGAAATGCATCAGCATTTATTATTGCTCCATTTATTTTTTTTGCAATTTTATGTGCTAATGTAGTTTTTTTAGCCGCAGTTGGTCCAATAATTGTAATTAATTTGTTTGTCATATTAATTTATAACTTCTAAAAGTTCTCCAAATGCATTATTGTTAAAAACATGATTAATTTTAACTAAACATAATTTGTTTATTAAATTAATATCAGATTTAACAATTACTTCAAAATATTCACTTGCATGACCAATGTAAGTGATATTATCAATTTGTTTTTCAAAAATAACTTCAACATTCTTATCAATAAATTGTTTAATGAAATCATTAGATAATTTTTTATTTAAATCTAAAATATCATTTAATCTTTTAGTTTTAATAATATCTTTTACTTGCTTCATTTTACTTGCAGCAGTAAATGAACGCAATGAATAAGGAAATACATGAATTTTGCTAAATTTAACTTTTTTAATAAACTCAATTGAATCTAAATGGTTTTGATCAGTTTCGGTTGGGAATCCAACAATATAATCTGTTGAAATTGAAGTAAAAGGATTTAATGAATAGATATTATCAACTAATCTTAAAAATTCTGCAGATGTGTATTTTCGATTCATCTTTTGTAATATTGAATCACATCCTGATTGCAAACAAATATGTCAATGTTGACAAAATCTTTTTTTATTTGTAGCTATTAATTTTATAATATCCTCAGAAATTTGAAAAGGTTCAACTGATGATATACGAACTCTAAAATTTCCTTCTAATTCATTAATAGATTTTAATAAATGATAAAAATCATATTCTCCATCATTATATCCAGCTGTATTTACTCCAGTTAAAACAATTTCTTTATATACATTGATTACTAATTTTTTAATTTCATTTATTAATAAATTATAATTTTTGCTTCTTTGTCTTCCTCGAGTAAATGGAATTATGCAATAACTGCACATAAAATTGCATCCATCTTGAATTTTCACATAGGCTCTTGTTTGATTTTTAAATATTTCTAAATTTGAATCCTCAAATTTATTTTCTAACATTAAATTGTCAATTTTAATTATTTGAGTCTTATTTTTTAAATAATCATTAATGATTTGAACAATATTATTTTTATACTTATTACCTAATAAAATATTAATTCCAAATTTATCCTTAAGTTCATTTGAGGATACTTGACTGAAACAACCGCAAACAATAATAATTGCATCTTTATTATTTTTTCTTGCTCGACTTATCATATTTCGAGATTTTGCGTCAGCTGTGTTTGTAACACTACATGTATTAATTATATAAATATCAGCTTTTGAATCAAAAGGAACTTCTAATAACCCATATGAATCAAGATCATTTTTTATAACACTTGATTCATATGAATTTACTTTACACCCCAATGTAACTATTCCATAAGTTTTTAAATTATTTATTAACATGATTTATTCCCTTGAATTTTATATTTAATTAAATATTTATTATATAAATTCAAATATAAACTAGATAACATAAAAATTAATGTTAACACTGATGCAAAAACCGAATACAATATTACTCTAACATTAACAACTGACTCAAAAACATCATTTCCAGTTTTATCAATTGGAACAAGCCAAATAATCATAAATAATACAAAATAAAGTAAGGTTTGTGCAATTGAAACTATTATGCAAGAAAAATATTTCTTTATTCATTCTGAGAAATTAAAATTAAATTTAAATGATCTATATTGAAAAATTGAATACAGTATAATAAATAAATTAATCACAATCAACAATGGAATATTTATAGATAAAAATAAGGAAGGGTTATTTCCAGGTTTAGCAGCAATATTTGAATTTAATGAAATTGTGATAAATAATGGAATTAATAAAAGAAAACTTGTTAATAAAGTTATTAACAAATATACTCACCAAGAATTGTTCAAAAAGAATTTATAATTTCTCATTATTTATTTCCCTTATATATTAAATAACTTATAATTACCGATAACATATAACATGTAGCCGTTTCACTTCTTAAAATAGATTTTGTTAAGCCTACAAATTTAACATTTTTATAAGAAGATAATGTACTTAATTCATTATCACTAAATCCACCTTCTGGTCCTATAACAATTGCTACCTTAATATTATTTGAGATGTTGTTATTAATAAAAAATGAAAGTAAATCATTTTCAGAATTAGAATTATGTTCATTTGCTACTAATACATATTCATAAAATTTTAACAAATTACATAGTTCAATAA
>CASFKH010000051.1 GCA_949295235.1 uncultured Ureaplasma sp.
CAAGTTAATTTCTGTAGTTGTTATTAATAATATATAAATATTAATATTTTAAAATTGAATAAATTTTTCCAGATAATTTTTTTCTTCCATTTAAAGGTGTAATTTCGATCAAATAAGCACTACCAGCAACAATTCCAAATGACATTCTAACTAATTTTTCTATTGCTTCAACTGTTCCTCCAGTTGCAAGTAAATCATCAATAATAAGAACTCTTTGGTTTGGTTTAATATCATTCTTATGAATTTCAATCGATGATGAACCATATTCAAGTTCATAATTTACTGAATATGTATCTCTTGGTAATTTATTTGGTTTTCTAACTAATACAAAAGGTTTTTTCATTTTTAATGATAAAGGAACTCCAAATAAAAAACCTCTTGACTCTGCACCTACAATTACATCAATATTTAATGATTGTGCAAATTTTGCAAATTCATCAATTATTGATTCAATTATGTCATAATTTGCAAATAATGGAGTTATATCTCTAAAAATTACACCTTTTTTTGGATAATCAGGAATATCAATTATATATTTTTTAATTTTTTCTTCTAAGTTCATAAATTTCCTTAATGTGAATTTATACCAACAATAAGTTGTTCATCAATCTTATCATAGACAACTTTATTCACATGATTACGTTTATTTTTTCTAACTTTTTTGATATACATTTCTCTAACAATTAGCATTAATGTACATAAAATAAATGAAGATAAACTACTTATTATAGTTATTATGAATGTATTAATAAATAATATTAATTGGTTAAAAATAAATTGAGTTGGAGTGAATAACATTAATAATAATCCATATATTAAACTCATTCCAAGAATATAAATTTCTAATTTAAACGCAATTTTATATTGTGATAAACAAAACTTAAATATACCATAATTATTATGTTCAAGTTTTTTATTAAATTTAGACAATATGTTATTGTATGAATTAAATATAATAATATTTGAGATTACAAATAATGCCAATATTACTAATATAGTATTAATATCAACAGGGATTCTTAATAAAGCAATAAATCCAATTGAAGCGATATTTGAAATAATTGTAATTAACATTATTGGAATAAAATTCAAGAAATTAACATATATTAATGAGAATATCGCAATAAATCCAATTGCAATAAACATGCATTTTATTGCATTATCAAATAAAATTGTTGGAATTGTATTATTTAATGTTTGGAATGATATATTACTAATTAATGAATTAAAATCTTTATTATTTATTATTCAATTATTTATATCATTAATATTAAATGATTTGTTTGCAATTAAAGTATATTGAGATATATAATTTCCCTCTCCATTTTGACAAACATTTCAAATTAAATTTTTTGATTCTCAATTTAAGTTAAAGCTATTTGCAATTCCATCAATTAAATTATCAACATTTGATAATTGATTATTATCAAAGTAAATTACTATTTGAGTTGAATCATATGCATTTCCTGTATATGATGGTTTAATAGTGGCAAATAATATACAACCAATTATACCTAACAATAATAGTGAACCAAGAATAGAGATCAAAATTATAAATTTACGTTTATTAATTTTAAATATTTTATTTACTATTAAATCAAGTTTTGAATTAGTTGAATTAATAGATAATTTAATACCTCTAAATTTTAATTTATTTAAAATAGAAATATAAGGTTTAGTTAAAATAAATCTTGGATTTTTTTTGTAAATTAATAAATAGGTTAAACTATATAAAATTAAAAATAAAATACAACTTGAAATTAAATTTGCAAATACCAATATAATTAATGAACTTCCAAATTCGTTTATTTGGTATTTACCAAAGAATAAAAATGTTAAAGAAATTATTAACATTGGTACATAGGTTACTATTGATGTTTTTATAAATGTTCTAATACTATTTAAAAAAGCATTATATAAATTGTTCCTATTATACCTAATTGAATTTCGGAGGGTAAATTGGCAATTAATAAATGGTATAAAAGCAGATATTGTAGAAATAATTAAAGCTAAGTATGAGCTTATACTAAATAATGAGTTTAAAGACATCATCATTATAAATGATAAGCCTAATGAGAATGCACATGTTAAAAATGCTAATACTCCTGGGAATCTATATAAGATACTTACAATTATTCCAATCAATAATATAAGAACTGAAATTCCAATTAAAATTGCATTAAAAGGAGAAATATTTGTTACTGAATTTGAAAAATATTTTGGATATTGATGAACAATAGAATTGAAAAATTGAATTAGATCATTGTAAATTTCTTTTGGAGAAATATCTAAATTTAAGGTTGGTAAAAATAATTGAGTTAATAAAATTGGATTATGATATGATGCATTATTTATTAAATCAATTAAATAATTAATGTCAGCATTCGATGATTCAGAATTAGCAATATTAAAATTTTGTGATTTATATGTTGTTTTAATTTCATTTGTATCTTCAGAATCAGTATTATCAGTAAAATAATTAAAAAAGTTATTATAATCAATTGGAACTAAATACGAATTAAATAATGAAATTTTTTCAGCATTTCATGAATATAAAAAATCATATGTTTCAGGATCAGAATCAAAGGTAACTGAAGAATTTTTATATGATGATGAATTAAAAAAATCACTTAAAAGAGTTAATAATGGATCATCATTTTTATCATTGATTCCATATGAGTATTGATTTGCTTCATACAATTGATACATTATAGATCCATATGATGATGATTTACTAACAACGTAATCCATAAAATATTTTTCATCACCATCACTATTTCCACCAAATTGATCATATAAATTTTTGATGGTACTAGCTTGGAAGTTATATGGATCATTTTTATATTCAGAATTATTTTTATCAGAACTTTCAAACAATACATCACTATTTGAATTTAAATATCCAACTGTTGCTAGTAATTGTAATTTGTTTATTAATCCAGTTCTATTTTCTCAAAATAAATATGTAAGTTCAGGAGGAGTTTTTATATAACTTTCAGTATCATTACTATCAGAATTATCTGAATTTTGATTTTGATCACTTTCATTAGCTAATGTTTCAATTGATTTAGTGTTTGCTTCATCTTCATTATTTGTCCCGTTCATTGCATCACTTCTTGATCCATTGCCGTCTCAATTATAAACATCAGTGAATTGTTGTTGAAAAACATCTAAATTTCAATCTTTATTGTTTTTTTTAGATAAAGGTATATTTATAGAACTATCATTTCTAAATGCAACATTATCACTTGAATTTATTTGATATATTTCATTAAAATTTTTATTAACTTTTGAAGATTCTGGTCTTCCTGATTCATTAATAACTTCACCAGAATTAGTATTAAATGCCTCTAAATTATAGTTATAATTATTTGATAATGCATTAAATAAAGACAATTTAGCCATTGCATTATCAACATAATTTTTTGAATCAAAATCAATTACATATTGAGGTATATTTTGTTCAGTAAAAATATGTATTGCCCCATATTGCACATATTCTACATATGTATTATCTGTAGATCCGCTACTAACATTTACAGGTAAATTTTGAATTGAACTTTTTATTTCAACTTGAGATACACCTAAATTCTTAACTTGAGTAATTATTCGATTTGAAACATCTTCAACAATTGCTAAATTTTCTTGTTCGGTTTTATTTTGATCAACAGCAATATTAATTACTGTTTCAATTGAATCATCAAAACTAGTTCCTTCATTAATTGAACTATCTTTTGTAATATTAACAATTCCAACTGTAGTTCCTGCAATTGTTCCTGCTACAACTACACCAAAACCAGTTCAAGCTAATATTTTTAATAATTTATTATTTTTAAATTTGTTTTTCTTCATATCAAGCATATTATAATAATGCAATATTATTATATATAATAATAGTATTATACATTATGAATATAGATATTAATAAAAAAATAGAATTGTTAGCTAATTTTGCTAAAGAAAACAATTATACTAATACAAATATAAATCGAATTGTAGATGCGGCAAATTTTGCAAAAATTAAGCATCAAGGACAATTAAGAGCTTCTGGTGAACCATATATAATTCATCCTATTGAAACTGCAATTATTCTTATAAAATGAAAAATGGATATAACAAGTATAATTGCTGGACTTTTACATGATGTTTTAGAAGATACATTAACTGAGGAAAATGAAATTAAATCCAAATTTGGTGATGATGTTTTATTTTTAGTTAAAAATATTACAAAAGTTAGTATGTATTCAAAACAAAATCGAAGTGATTCAAGAAATAAATCAATGATTGAAATAAACTATATTGTCCAAGTTTTTATCTCTATGACAATTGATTTTCGAGCAATGATTATTAAGTTGGCTGACAGATTACACAATATGTCAACTATTAAATATTTAAAACCAGAAAAACAAGTTAGAATTGCTCAAGAAACACTTGACATATATGCAAATGTTGCAGGAAGAATTGGAATGTATAAGTTAAAAACCAAACTTCAAGATATGTCATTTGAAGTAATAAAACCAATTGAATATAATAAGATTGCATCTAGTATAGAAAAGTTGATTGTTAATAATAATGAAGATTGACAAACTGCTAAAAATAAAATATCAAATATCTTATTAGATAATAATATTCAATCTAATATTAAAGATAGAATTAAAGGTGTATATTCAACTTATGAAAAAGTAATTAAAGGAAAATTAATTAATGACATCCATGATATTTATGCATTAAGAATAATTGTTCCAAACATTTTAGATTGTTATAAAACATTAGGTTTAATAAACATGAATTTTAATTATATTTCACATGCATATATGGATTATATTTCTAAACCAAAGTTTAATTTATATCAATCTATTCATACAACTATATTAGTTAATAATTCCTTAATTGAAATTCAAATTAGAACACCCGAAATGGATTCAATTGCCGAATATGGAATTGCAGCACATTGAAATTATAAAGAACATAATGGCAATAGTGATGATATAAGTTATGATTTTGTTTTAGAAAACATTAATAATAATATGGTTATCAAACAAATAATTGAAAATCCAAACAAAAATATTGAAAATATTAAAAGAATTACTAGAGAAAAAGTTTTTGATATTTTAGTTTTAAATAATGAAAAAAAATACACTATAAATCACATTACAAGTTGTTTAGATCTTGCCTTAAAATTTTCTAGAGATCAATTTCCATATTTGAAACAAATTTATATTAATGGACGTTTATCAAGTTTTGATTCATTACTTAAAAATGGAGATGTTGTAAAATTTGTATATTCTAACAAACCTCTATTAAATAATTCTTGGTTAAATTTTACAAGCGATTCAACAACTTTAGAAACAATTAAAGCAATTATTAATGAAACAAATATTAAAGAATTAAAAAATACTAATATTTTCTTAAATACAATAAAAAGAAAATTGGGATCAAATTATTGTGGCAATGAAAAATTTAAATCTATTATTAAAAATAAATTACATTTTTCTAAAATTGATGAATTACTTAAAAAATTACCACCATCTGCATTTGAAGATAATGATTTTATAAATATTTTTGATGCTCGTAAATCAATTGCAAAACCTGCTTATAAAAAGTTTTTTAACAAGTATTATCTTCAATTTTTAAAACCTAAATATTTTAAAGAAATTAAGGAAATTTATTTTAAAGAATTAAAATTTCCATCATGTTGTAATAAAATTCCTGGAATGTCAGTAATTGGAATTTTAAATAAAGATAATCTTGTTATTCATGATGCAAAATGTCCAGTAATTAATAAAGATAAAAGTTTAAAAATAATCCCTCTTGAATGAGATTATAATCAGGTAGAATATAATTCAAAAACTTTTAAATTTATATTAAAATTTGAAAGTATTTGAACCCCATCAATTGGAAATATTATCACTGTTGTAATTAATAGACATAAAATATCTTTATCTGAATTAAAAGTTGATAGAACTAAAAAAAATAATATATGTACTATTCATTTAGTAGTATATACTTCTAATATAAAATGAATAAAAATTTTTATTAATGAATTATATAACAAAATAAAAATAACAAATAGAATTGTTATTTAATTTTTATTCCTAATTCATTTAAAACTTTTTCATCAACTTTACATGGAGTTTTAAATAATGTATCAATTGCATTTGCATTTTTTGGAAAGGCAATGCAATCTTTAATATTATCTTGATTTAGCATAATTGCAATTAATCTATCTAAACCTAATGCAATACCACCATGAGGTGGAGCTCCATAATTGTATGCATCAATTAAAAATCCAAATTTAGATTCTATTTGTTCTTTTGATAATCCAATAGCATTAAACATTTTGGATTGCATTTCAGGAGTAGTAATTCTAATACTGCCTCCACCAACTTCATATCCATTTAAAACTATATCATATGATCTAGCTTTTGCATTTTTAAAATCTTTATCAAATGTAGAATGGAATTGAGTTTGTGGTTGAGTAAAAGGGTGATGAGCTGGAACGTATTTTTTTTCTTCTTCACTATATTCATATAATGGTCAGTTAACAACTCATAAAAATGCAAAATCATTTGATTTTTTTAAACCTAAAATAGTTCCTAGTTGATTTCTAACAATTCCTAAAGAAGTATTTGCAATTTCAGGTTTATCAACAACCAATAGTAAAGTTCCATTTTTAAAATTAAAATTGTTAAATATTTTATTAACGATTTCTTTTTCAATTAATTTTGCATGTGATCCAATGTATTCACCATTATTAATTGATAATCAAATCAATTCCTTAGCTTTCATATCTTTTGCATATTTATCTAAGGTTTTATAATCACTTTTATCAATTATTGAATCAAAGATAATACCTTTAATAATTTTGTTTTCTTTTTTTGCTTCAGAAAATATTTTAGTTTCAGAATTTAAAAAATATTCACTAAAATCATTTAATTCTAACCCAAATCTTAAATCAGGTTTATCGCAACCATATTTGTCCATTGCAACATCATAGTCCATTCTAAGAAATGGAGTTTTTATATCGATATTCATATTTTGCTTAAAAATTTCTTTTATCATATTTTCAATCAAAAGTTGAATATCAGATTCTTCTATGAATGACATTTCAATATCAAGTTGAGTAAATTCAGGTTGACGATCACTTCTTAGATCTTCATCTCTAAAACATTTAGCAATTTGAAAATATCTATCTAAACCAGCAATCATTAATAATTGCTTATAAATTTGAGGAGATTGTGGTAATGCATAAAATGATCCATTATGAACCCTAGAAGGAACTAAATAATCTCTTGCCCCTTCTGGAGTTGATTTTGTTAATATTGGAGTTTCAACTTCAATAAAATCATTTTGAATCATAAAATTTCGAATAGAATTGATAACTTTACTTCTAAATATTAAATTTTTTTGCATTATAGGACGTCTTAGATCCAAATAACGATATTTCATTCTAATATCTTCTAAAGCATCAGTTTTATCATCAATAATTAAAGGTGGTGTGTTTGCAATGCTATCAACTTTAATCTCAGATAACTCGATTTCAAGATCACCATTTTTTATATCTAAATTAGGGTTAACTCTTTTATTAACAATACCAATAATTTCAACAACTGATTCTCTTGGTAAACTTTTTACCAAACTATAATTATTATTTGTATCATTTAAAATAACTTGAATATTTCCACTAACATCTGCAATATCTAAAAATATTAGTTTTCCTAATTTTCTATTTTTCTTTATTCATCCCTTAATTAAAACTTTTTTATTTAAGTTATCTTTTGAAATTTTTCCACAATATATTCTTTCCATATATCTTCCTATTTAAAGTATTTTTTTATTTCAGATATTTTTATAATATCTCGTTTTTTTTCGATCATATTTTCAATTATAATATTTTTATTTTTTATTGAATCATTATTAATTCTTATAAAATATTTTA
>CASFKH010000052.1 GCA_949295235.1 uncultured Ureaplasma sp.
ATGAATTCAAAAACTATTAGTAACAAATATGAATTTAATTTCAAAAAACTAATGGATCAAGGTTTTAAAATTAAAAACCAAAAGAAGTTAGCTGCTTTTTGCTATAATTATGGATTCTCAAGAGTAATAAATGGATATGCTGCATGTTTATTGGATTCTCATTCAAATTTTGTTGGCAAAATTGACACTAATCAATTGATAAAATTAGCTAAGTTTGATCGAGCGCTCGGATTATTAATTTTAGGATATATTTTAAATTTTGAAACTAAATTCAATTCAATTCTAATATCATTATTATTAAGATTTTATAAATTAAAAAATGATTATGTTTTAACCTCTGATAATTCAAATTGATTAAATATACCAAATTTAGAAGATAAAAAAAAATTTATTAATTCTTTATATCAAACTTCTGATTCTAATTTACTAAAATCATATTCTAAACTTGATATAAATCGAAATTTAAATAATAACATTAAATCCGAAACTCCACCATTGTTTACTTTATCTTTATATTGAACATTTGGAACAATTATTAATTTATTTGAACTTCTTGATCCAAGGTTGCAAAAAGAGATTATACATGATTGTATTGATACAATAATATCTGTCGAGTCATTTATATGGATATGTAATGTTTTAAGAAAACTAAGAAATAAAATTACCCACAATGACTTTATATTAGTTTCTAGGTTTAAATGTAATGATGAAATAAAAAAATTTCTAGGTATTAATTCATCAAATAATTTTATTCAAATCAAAAATATATGTGATTTTTTGGATAAAGTTAAATTATTTGAAACTAAATTTCTATTTTCCAAAGATATTAATGGCAAGGTTAAACAATTGATAAAAAAAAGTAGATTTAAATTTATTGTAAAAAGAAAAGTTAATAAATATTTAGGATATGAATATTAGAAAGGTTATTATATGAAAAGAAAAAGTAAAAAATCAGAAATATTTGAAATGAATGATGAAGAATTAACAAAAAATTTATCAAAAAATTCTAAAAAGTTAGATTTATCTGAAAAACCAATATCTAAATCAAATTTAAACATGTTATATGATGCAGATAATTATGAAAATGAAGATGAAAATTTAGATGTTCAAGCAACTAAAAATAAATCTAGCAAAAATAATGAATTTTTAATTGATGATTTTGATGAATTGGATTCAGATGTACCACGTAAAAAAACATCTAAAAAAGATAATAGAGCTATAAAAATTAAATTAGCTAATTTAACTTCAACAAATCCAAAAGATATGTGTATTAAATCAAAACTTACAAAAGATACTATAGATATATCAAGATTTGTTGATTTTGAAACTGTTAATAAATTTATTGAAGATCCAACTGCTAATATTGAATTTAAAAATTTAAGTATTAATTCAAGTGATATTGAATATTCTTTAAATGCAACTAAATCACCTGGTGAATTTTTATCTTGTTTACAAAATTATGATATTCCAATTTCTGAATCTAGAAAGAATGATTTGTATAAGGATTTTGAATCTGCTAAAGAAAAAATTATTCCATTGGTTTCAAATAAAACTTTTGATCAAAAAAGAAAATTTGATGCAATAATTCGTAAAAACAAAAATATAGTTGATAATACTGGAGTTTATTCTCTTTATTTAGCAACCCATTTTTTAGTAGGGGCAACAAAAACTGGTGTTTTATTAAATTCGCCAATAATTTTATTTCAAGTTGAAATGAATTTCTCATCTGGTCGTTATGTTTTAAAACATTCAAAAAATAAATTTGTTGTTAATGAAAAATTATTAACATTGTTAAAAAAAGAATTCAATTTAAATTGAATAATTTCTGATTTAGCTAAAATTGAAGATTATGCACAATTGTTAAAAACAATTAAAAAAGATATTGATATTCCAATCAAAAAAGTTAATTCTGAAAATCATGAATTTAAAGAAATTGCAAATAGTGAATTGAGTAAATTTACTGAATTTGAAGTTTATGACTCAGCATTATTGGGAATCTTTGAACCTTCAGGTGGTGCACTAAAGGAAAATCTTGAACGTTTAGTAGATTTAAACATTGATCCATTTGTAAGTCAAAATGAATATTCTGATACTAAATTTATTAACCAAGAAATAAATGGAGAACCATTAATTGAAATTGGTAGACCACTAAATATTTATCAAAAATATGCAATTCGTTCTGCTTTATATCAAAATACATTAATTTATGGTCCTCCTGGAACTGGAAAATCTGAAGTTATTGCAAATATTATTGCAAATGCAATTATTAATTTAAAAACTGTATTAGTTGTATCTGAAAAGAAAGCTGCTTTAGATGTTTTACATGATCGTCTACAACATATTTCAAAGCTTGCTCTATTTGTTTATGATTTAGATGACAAATCTAACTTCTATAGTAAAATTGCCGATATTGGTGACAAAGTTTTAAATATGCGTTTTGATGAATATGGAAAAGTTGATACAAGAGATTTTGATCTAAAAGATAAAATCCAATCTTCTTCAAAATGACAAAAAGTTCAAAATGCTCATTTAAAAGTTAGAGAATATATCAATGAATTAATTAAATTAAACAAAATCGTTGATTCATTAGGAACAACATTTACTCAATATATAAATGCTAATTCTAATGTTGATAAAAAATTATTAAAGTATGTAAAAGACTCTAATATTATTGAATTTATTGAGTCATTAATGAGAAAATATTCATTTACAAGTACTGAAAATTTCTTCTTAAAATTTAATGAATATAAAGATTTTTTATTAATTAATGGAATTAATGAAAATACAATCACTAATACTTTAAAAGAACAAAAATTATTAATAACAAAATATCAACTTACTGATAACTTATTACAATATTTAATTGAAAATGAAAAAGAAATTCCTAATAAAGTTTTAAAATTAACTAATTTCTTTGAAATTTATGGATTAGATAATAATGAAGAATTAATTCAAATCTTAAATGCAAATCCACAATTACTTGTTATCCAAAAATCTAAGATTGTTGAATTTGCGAATCAATTCCCTGACTTTTTTGGTCCAAGAAAGTTTATGTCTTTCTTAATTGAACAATATGATAACTTATTACCATTCTTAGATGCATATTCAAAAACAGATGATCCAAAAACAAAAGCAACATTATTATATAATTTTGTTAATTTCAAAAAGATATCTAAATTCAAACAAATATTCAAGGGAAGCAACGATGAAGATCCAACAGTTCTAAATGATAAATTATTAGCAATTAAATTCTTTGCTCAAATTCCTCAAGCTAGATTTAATTACTTATATAAATTAGTTGAAGAAAAAACTGATTTTATTGATAAAAATACAGTTATTATTTATCTTCACCCATGAATGATAAAACAATATGTTAAAGATTTAGGTCATAAATCATTTACATTCTTTGATGAAGATGATGTTACAAAATTGTCTCCTGTAAGAGGATTGGATGGAGCAACATTTGATAAATTTAAAATAATTATTAATTATGAAAATGAAATAATGAATAATTATAAAAATTTAATGTATGTTGATGTTAATGAATTAATTAATAAAGATAGAAATATTATTGCGAATGTTGCCGATCATGCAAGTCAAGATGTAGAAGCATATTACTTAGAATATCTTCGTTCAGTATTATCAAAATTATCAACTTCAGAATGAAATAAAATGCAAGAAGTGTTCAGTATTGCAAGACGTAGTTCTAAGAAAAATGTTTCAATCAAAGATTTTATTCAAGAATATTACAAACAATTATCAATTATTTTCCCAATTTGAATTTCTTTACCTGAATTAGTTGCTCAAATGTTACCATTAGAACAAGGTATATTTGATTATGGTATTTTTGATGAAGCTTCTCAAATGTTTGTAGAACGTGCTTATCCAATAGTTTATCGTTGTAATACAAACATAGTAGCTGGGGATGATAAACAATTAAAACCTACTTCATTCTTTGCTTCAAGAATTAATGATAATGATTATGAATATGCATTAGCTGATAATGACCAAGTTGACTCATTATTAGATAGAGCAAAAGTATCATTATGAGCAAGTTATAATTTAAGAAACCATTATCGTTCAGAACATAGAGATTTAATCCAATTTAGTAATGACTTTGTGTATGATCATAATTTACATTTTGCAACAAAAAATGGAGTTACAGGATCTGGTATTGAAGTTATTAACGTTGAAAATGGAGTTTCTGAAGATAGTGTTAATGAAGTAGAAGCTCAAAAAGTAATCAAATTACTATCTCAAAATATTAATAAATATAACAAAATTATTGTAATTACATTCGGTTCAAAACAAAGTTTATATATTGAACAATTATTGTTCAAAAATGCTGATTCTTCAAATTCAGTTTATAAGAAATTTGTATCTAATAATTTAGTAATTACAAACCTAGAAAATGTACAAGGTAATGAAGGTGATTTAGTAATTTTATCAACAACATTTGGAGTTGGAAAAGATGGATTATTTAAAAACTCATATGGTCCATTAATTATGGATGGTGGTATCAATCGTTTAAATGTTGCTATTACAAGAGCGAAAGAAAAAATGATTATTGTTAAATCAATTTCAGCCGCTGATATGAACATTAACCACAATAATCCAAATGCTTTAGTATTAAAATCTTTCTTTGAATATTGTGACAAAATTGCTGAAAACAAAGCTTCACATTCTACTGGAAATACTCAAATTAATTTTGTTGATAGTATTTTTAAAGTTGAAATTGGTAATTGACTATTATCTAATTTATACAACAAAAAAGATATTGAAATTGTTGATAACTATGATATTGGTTCAAAAATTATTGATTTCGCAATTGTAAATAAAAAATCAGGAAAAGTTGAATTAGCAATTGTAATTAATAAATGATCTAATAAAGTTAATTTACAAAACTATCTTGAATCAGTTGATAATTACTTCTTCTTTATAGATAGAGGATATAATACTATTAGAATAGAAGAATATGCATGAGTTTATAATAATGTTGAAATTAAAAAACAAATCTTAGCAGCAGTTGATTCAATAAATTCAAAAGATTATTTCACTTTAGATGAATAATAAAAAATCACTTCCAAAATAAATGGAAGTGATTTTAATTATTAATGTTTATATTTTTAAAATGGTGCACATGAAGGGACTCGAACCCCCACTCGTAAGAATCAGATCCTAAGTCTGACGCGTCTGCCAGTTCCGCCACAT
>CASFKH010000053.1 GCA_949295235.1 uncultured Ureaplasma sp.
TAGGTGTTGGACAATATCAACATGATATAAATGAAAAAAAATTAAATATTAGTTTAGATTTTATAATAGATAAAATTGTTAATCGTGTTGGAGTTGATTTAAATACTGCAAGTGAACAATTATTAAATCATGTTTCTGGTATTAATAAAACCATAAGTGCCCAAATTATAAAATATCGTAATAAGGTTGGAAAAATTAACTCAAGAGAAGAATTGAAATTAATTCCAAAATTTTCAAATAAAACTTTTGAACAATCTTCAGGATTTTTGCGTATAAAGGATGGAAATAACATTTTAGATGAAACTAGTATTCACCCTGATAATTATAAATATGCCTACGAAATCATAAACAAATTTAAAATTGATTTATCAAAAGATAATCAAAATTTGAATTTTAGTCAAAATCAAATTGAAGAAATGCTTAAAATAGTCAATAATGAATATATATTAAATGAAATTATAGATTCAATTAAGCAACAAAGAAGAGATTATCGAGATAAATTTGATGCACCATTATTAAGAGATGATGTAATTAAGGTTGAAAATTTAAAAGTAAATATGGAAGTTAATGGTGTGGTACGAAATGTTTGTGATTTTGGAGTTTTTATCGATATTGGATTAAAAAATTCAGGATTTTTACATATTTCATCTATGAAATTAGATAATAATAATCTAAATCATTATCATAAATTCTATATTGGACAAATTATTAATAATTTAAAAGTTAAAAATATTGATTATGAATTTGAAAAAGTTGAATTATCTCAAATTCTTTAATCTCTATTTATAATTCCAAGAATACGTAAAATATAGGTAAATATCATCACAATTGATGAAAGTAAATTCAATGTTTGAAACAATAATAATTTAGTATATACAGATTTTTCAATATTTACAATATTTATAAATTGATTTGTATTTTTTAAATTATAAAAAGATAAAATTGTTGTTGCCATAACAATTAATCCAATAATTGCGGTAATTATTATTTCTCAAATTTCAATACTTGAATCAGAAATTGTAAATCATATTATTAATGATCCTATAATTGAAACTAAAAAATAAATTCCAAAAATTATCATTGATATTTTCATTAATGAAAATGTATATTTTGGTTTAATTAAAAAACCAATTAAACCTAAAACTAATATGGATATTGCAGTAAAAGCAAGCGAATAAAATAATATAACATTGTCAATTAAACTAAAAATTGCACTAAATGTAATTATGAAGGATAAACAATAAATCATAATTGTGGTTATTATTAATCCAATCGATGCTTTTAATCCTTTAAAAGACATTATTAATGAAAACACAATTGAAATTAATAATGATATTGATCCCATTAATATCAAATAATTGTATTCAACATAATCAATGAATACAAACTTTGAAATTACAAAACTAATTGCAAAAATTATTCCAAATAATAATGAAGATAATAAGCAAACTTTACCAATAAAATAATTTTGTTTTTTATAAACTAATTGAGATTTATTAGTGTTTAAATTTTGAATTTTATTCATATACAACTCCAAATTAATATAAAAATCCAGGCATTATAATTAGTCCAATAATTGAACCTAAAATTGGACCAATTATTGGTATAAAAGCATATTTCCAATCCTTTTTTCAACTTTTATCTTTTTTTCAAAACAATATAGAATATGCAATTCTTGGACCCAAATCCCTTGCAGGATTTAATGCATACCCAGTTCCTCCTCCTAAACTATATCCAATTCCAGCAACTAATGTAGAGATTAATAATATCCTTAATATATATTGATCATTATTTAATAATAAATTCAAACCCAATATGGTAATAAATAATATTAATGTTCCACAAAACTCTCACATAAAATTATTAAAATTATGTTTTGATTGAGGAGTTGTATAAAATGAATTCTTAATAATATTATAGTTTTTATTTTTGTTAATTATAAATTTAAAAATATAATTTGCTAATAATGCTCCAATAAATCCTCCAAGAACTTCAAGTATTATATAAATTAATCCATTAAATATTGGAATATAATTTCCATTAACATTCAAGTAATTTGTTCCTTTAATAATATTGGCAATTACAAATGCCGGATTCAAATTTAAACTTGATAGATTTGAAATTGTTATGTTGTTAAATTTTGAGTAAATTGCATTGAATAATCCATATTGAATTCCATACGAAGTTAATATCCCACATAATAATGCAATTGAAACTCCAATTACAATTCAACCAAATGGATGTTTACAATATGCTTTTGATTTAGGAGAAGTGAGATTTAATATTACTGAAACTAGTAAAAAAATAAATATAAAAGTTCCAATAAATTCACCAAATCCAGTAATTCATACAAATTTATTGCTATCAGTTATTATTAACGAAGGATCACCATAAGATATGTAACTATTCATTTATAAAATCCATTAATACTTTATAATACAAATCGGTTTGTTCTAAAAATGGTATATGACCTGCATTATCAAAAATATACTCTTTAAAATTTTTATTTTTTTTATGAAAATTTTTTAAAGTTGTTTTTCAATTAATGCAATCATCATGTTTTCCAACAATTAACATAAAAGGAACAGGAATATTTTTTTCAGCTTTATTTAAATAACAAAGATTTGAAATTGAAGCCATATTCATTTTTAATTTATTGAAATTTATCTTATATTTATTTTGCATGTATATAACTTGATTAATTTCTTGATTTGTAACTTTATATTTATTATGAGCATAATCATACATTAAAATGTCATAAAAAACGTCAATTTGCTTTTTGTTTTTTGGTTGAAATTTAAACAAAAAATTAAAAACATTTGTTGTTCCTTTTGAATTCATTGGACAAACTAAAATTATTTTTTTAATAAGTTTAGGAATCATTTGTGAAACCATTGTGGCAATTCCACCACCCATTGAATGACCAATTAAGATAATATTTTTCAAATTTAATTTTTTTATCAAATTTGCAACCAATTTTGCAAACTCAATTGGTTTTAGTTGTTTTTTGGTTTTAAGTGGAGTAATTCCATGACCAGGTAATTCAACTGCATAATAATCATAGTCATCAACTAGATCTGAAAAATAATTATGATAATTAGAATTTACTGCATAACCGTGAATAAAAAATATAATTCCTTTTGAATTGTTTTTTGCATATTTAACTTGATAATATGGA
>CASFKH010000054.1 GCA_949295235.1 uncultured Ureaplasma sp.
TTCAATTCGATATAAAAAAAGATTTTATATTATTCCTAAAATTGGTATAAAAGGAATTGTAAATATTGCCATGACAATTGCCATTTCGATATCAATAATTATTTTATTAACTGTAATAACAGCAGATTTAATGGGAGTTGTTTTCCGAGCGTGGCCTGGAACCAGAATTACAATTGAAGGAATGTTAATAAAAATTGGTGGACTTTTATTTGGACCCTTTTTAGGAATATTTATTGGGGCACTTACAGATTTATTATCTGTTGCTTTAACTGCAGGTGTATTCCATTATGGTTATTTAATTGGATGTATGGCCTTTGGACTAATAAGTGGATTGATTTCTGAAATCTTTAGAAATGCAAAACATAAAAATACTCAATCTGCTATTTGATCAACAATTATTTTAATATGTGTAGATTTATTAGTTGTTTTATATTTATCAATTGATTTAGGTTCTTCTAATATTGATATTGATTTTTTAGGATTATCTTTTAGCATTTCTAAAAATGTTTTAATGGGAATTATTGGTGGATTTATTTTATTTGGTACAATTGTAATTTGAATTGGTTTATTAATTTATAATAAACGGATTAAAACTAATAATAGATTATTAACACAAAGACAAATTTTTAATAAAAAATCATGATACTTTATTTTTTCAATGATATTAACATGTGCAATTGTCACCGACGCATTAATTAACGTATTAATGATGCCAAAATTTGATGCTCAATTATCAAGTTTGACATATGAACAATGAATTGGAATAAGATGTGTATTGTTTATCCCAGAAGTTATTTTAAATATGTTAATCATATTCCCAATATTTAAAATTATTACTCCATTAATAAATTACGATTATCACTCTGAATTGGTGGAAGAAAAAAAGATACCAATTTATTTCGATTAAATACTAAAAGGATTATTAACATGAATAAAAATGATATAAAAAATTTGATTATTAATCATTCATCTGAATTAATGTTAGAAATTGATGAACAAGATATGGAATTTTATATCAAAAGTGTAGATTCATATTTATCTAACATTGATGAACAAATTAAAAACTTTGATCTTTCAAAATATAAAAATCTTAATTTTACTCAAAATGAATCAATTTTAGGATCATATAGAAGAGATGAAATAATTGAATCTTCTGAAAATGTTTTGAATAATTCAATTGAAATTAAAAATGGATATGTGGTGTTAAAAAATGTCAAATAAAACGATTTTAGAAATTCATAATGATTTAATAAATAAAAAATATTCAATTGAAGATATGGTAAATAATTTTGTCAAAAAAATAGAGTACTATAAATTTGAAAAAAAAGATAATGTATTTTTATATTTAGATCTTGAAAATTCAATAAAAAAAGCAAAAGAATTAGATCAAAATTTAGATGACAATAAGGATAATTTGTTATATGGAATTTGTGGAACATTAAAAGACAATATTGTGGTTAAGGATCAAGTTTCTACTGGTGGTAGCAGATTTTTAGAACATTATATTTCCCCTTTTAGTGCATCAGTGGTAAATGATTTAATTAAATCAAATTCAATTTTATTAGCCAAAGTCAATAATGATGAGTTAGGTTTTGGTGGTACTGGATTATATTCAGGGTTTGGAATTATTAAAAATCCAATAGATGAAAATCATATAACTGCTGGTTCTTCTTCAGGTAGTGCAGTTTCAGTTTATAACGGAACTTGCTCATATTCAAATGGAACTGATACTGGTGATTCTATTAGAGCACCAGCAAATTTTTTAGGTTTAGTTGGTTTTAAACCAAGCTACGGAGTTATAAGTAGATATGGAGTAATACCTTTTGCATCTTCTATGGATCATGTTGGAATTATTGCAAATGATGTTACTGATATTGCAATATTAATGGATGCTATTGCAAAACATGATAAAAATGATTTTAGTTCAATTGAATTAATAAATAAAGAATTTTTTAAATCTTTAAATCATAATTTAAAACCAAAATTTGCAATTATAAAAGACAGCTTTGATCTTGTTGATGAAAATATAAAAGAGGAATATTTTAATTTTTTAAAAAAACTTGAATCTAATTTTGATATTTCTTATGTAAATTTTGGAGAAGAGTTAATAAAAATTATTCCTGCAATTTATAAAACCACAACAACTGTTGAAGGTATTAGCAATGTTGCAAATTTAAATGGAATAACATTTGGAAATCGAGATGGAATTGATTATTTAGATTTTAAAGACCTTGCAATTAAAACAAGATCAAAATATTTAGGTAAAGAATTAATTAAAAGAATTCTAATAGGTGCATATTTATCTTCTGAAGATAATTTTGAATCAATATATTTAAAATCTATTGAAATTAGAAATATTTTAATAAATAGAGCTAATGAAATATTATCAAAATATGATGCTTTTATAATTCCAGGAGGCTCAAACACCGCTCCTTTAATTGATGATGTTTTGAACTATAAGCAGTATTCAACAGGTGCAGATAACATGTTACAAATTGCTAATTTTGGAGGTTTTCCATCAATTTCAATACCATTAGATAAAAAGAATTCTCTTCCTTTTGGAATTAATATAACTGCAAAAAAATATGATGACCAAAAAGTAATTAATATTGCATATATATTAGAAAAGTTTATAAAGGATTTAAAATAAGTATGAAAAATTTTGAAGTAATTATTGGGATTGAAGTTCACACAGTGTTAAATACAAAAACAAAAATGTTTTCATCTTCAAGGAATTGTCATTATTCTTCTCCTAATAAAAATATTAATCCAATTGATCTTGCTTTACCTGGAATTCTACCACAACCTAATATAAACGGAATTACAAAAGGTATTTGATTAGCAAAAGAATTAAATATGGAAATTAATTATAAAAATATTCAATTTGATCGAAAAAATTATTTTTATGTGGATTTACCTAAAGGATATCAAATAACTCAACAATATTTTCCAATTGGTAAAAATGGTTATATTAATATCTATAATGAAGATAATAAATTAAAAAGAATTGATATTGAGAGAATTCATATTGAAGAAGATACTGCAAAGCAACATCAAGAAGATAATAAATTGTATCTTGATTATAATCGTGCCGGTTTACCATTAATTGAAATTGTAACTAAACCTGTTATTAATAGTTCTTTTGAGGCACAACAATATTTAAAAGAACTAGTTAAAATATTAAAATTTGCAAATGTATCTGATGCAAAACTTGAAGATGGTTCATTGAGAGCTGATATTAATATATCTATTCGCCCTTATGGTCAAAAGGAATATGGTAATAAAGCTGAAATTAAAAATATTAATTCAATAAATAATGTTAAAAAAGCAATTGATTTTGAAATAAAAAGACAAATTCAACAATTATTAAATGGAAATATTATTGTTCAAGAAACAAGAAGATTCGATGACTCTCAAAATATTACAGTCCATATGCGTGAAAAAACAAATGCAGTTAATTATAGATATATTCATGAACCAAATATAATAAAAATAAGTTTGTCTGATAATGAATTTAAAAAAATATTAGCTGAAAAAAATCCATCATTATCTGAAATTATTGATGATTTAAAAAATAACAATCTTGATGATAATTGTATTCAACAATTAATTAATGATTATGATTTTTATAATCAATTTAAAAAAATTAGTAATAATGTTAAAGATTATAATTTAGTTTTTAAATGACTTGGAATTGAATTAATCGGTTTATTGAAAAAAGATAACAAAAGCTATAATGATATTTCTGAACAATTAAGTAATAATATATCTTTATTATTAAATATGTTGATTAACCAAGAAATAAATGGTAAACAAGCAAAAACTGTTTTAGAACATATTTATAAAGATAATAAATCTCCTTACAACATAATTAAAGAGTTAGGATTTGAACAAATTAAAGACCCTAATATTATTAAAGAAATTTTATTAAAACATATTGATGCAAATCCAGATATGCTTAAAACTTGTTATGACCGGCCAGAAAGAGGGATAAAATTTTTTATCGGTATGCTTATGAAAGACACTAACGGCCAAGCAAATCCAACCATTTCTCAACAAGTGTTAAATGATTTACTTAATCAAAAAAAATAATTATTTTTTATAAAATTCGATCTTGAATTGTACATCACCTATTAAGTTTACATGATGTTCACGAAGTTCTTCAATTTCGAATTTTTTTGTTTTATCTATTAAATGAGATTTATTTTCATCTTCATAAATAAATTCTAATTGTCCTGAAATTACAATTAATTTTCCTATAAACCCTTTATTTAATTTGTGTCTTTTTTTTATTCCATTAGGACATGTTTCACAATTAAATATTGGAGTTGATTTTACAAATTCCATATAAATCCTTACTTTGTTTCAATTATGTATGAGAATGTATTTGTTCCGGTATGTACGACAACTGATGTTGGCAATAAAGCAAATTCAACTGAATCAATTTTTAATTTGTTTTTAAGTAATTTAATGCACTTTTCATTTTCATCTTTAGATTTTAGATCAGGAAAAACAACTAATTTTTTTATACCGTTTTTAGTATATTTAATTTTTTTGTTAATTTCATCTAAAGATTTACAAATTGCCCCTTCGATTGTCAAATCTTTTGCACATAAGTTTAAATCACCTCTATACATAATAGATAATTTTAACTTTAATGCTTTTGCTAATAGACCTTTAATTCCAGTTAATCTTCCACCTGCAATTAATTGTCTTAAATCATTTACAATTACTGTACCACATTGATTTTCGCGATATATTTTAGCAAGTTTATCAAGCATCTTTTGATTAATATCAACTCCAGATTTATTTAAATTTATTATCTCATCAACCAATCAATTACCAGTTATTGACATTGGATGAGAATCTAAAACAATAAATTTATTTTTATCAACTTGTTTGGCACATGATAAGAACGTATTATAAGTGTTTGAAAGTTGTTTAGAAAATGGAATACATATTATTAGGTCATATTTAGAAGATATATTTTTCATTAAAGTTATAATTGAACCTATTGAAGGTTGTGAAGTTTTTATATTTGCTCCATTGTCAATTAATTTATAAATTTCTTCTCTACTAATATCAACATCTTCTTTATAAGTTGTATCTTTGTTATTTTGGTTTATACAAATATTAATAGGAATTAAATAACAATCACTATAGTTGTTATTAATTAATTTATATGATGATCCAGTATCTAAAATAAACGCTATTTTTTTAGACATATTAACCTCTTTATATGATTAAGATATATAATAAATATAACATAAATATTAATTTTAACAAATATGAGGATATTATGAATATTTTTTATAATAAAAAATCTTTAAATGATACTTTATTAATTGCAATTAACAATTCTAATATTGATAGTATTGAGAATTATGAAAAATATACTATTCTTAAATCGTCAAACAATGAATTAATTTCTATTAATATATTTAATGTTTCAAATGATATTGATTTAAATAATGGTTATTTATATCCTTCAAAACCACTTTTAGATTATATTTTCAAAATTACCAATTACGATCTAAGTAAATATATTATTCCTAATTTAGTAGTTGCAAAAATTGTTGAATGTGAGGATATTGCAAATACTCATTTACACAAATGCATTGTAGATATTGGGACTGAAAAATTACAAATTATTTGTGGAGCAAAAAACGCTAGGGTTGGTTTGATTACCGTTTGTGCTTTGAATAATACATTTTTACAAAATGGAAATTATATTAGTAATGGTGAATTAATGGGCTTTAAGTCATTTGGAATGTTATGTAGTGAAAAAGAATTAGGACTTTCAATTGAATCAAATGGTATCATTGAACTAAATGATTCTTATGTAATTGGAAACAATTTTAAATTGGTATATGCAAATGAACAAAAATAATAATAGAGGATTAAATAAATTAATTAAAAAAAATCAATTATTTAATTACAAAAAACTTAATTTACGTAGTTTAAAAACTATTGTAGATTGACACTTTTTTACCAATATGGTTAAATATGGATGATTTTTTATTGTTTCATCCTTTTTAACAAGTTTTTTGCCAATTGCGATATGTTTAATTGCTGGTTCAATTAAATTTCATGGTTGTGAAACATTAATGGGAATTGGACTTTTATCAACTTTTCAAATTGTTTTCACTAATGTTGGTTCAGTATTAGGATTAACATTAGCAATTACATTAGTTAAAAATAAAAATATACGAAGTAATAGAGATTTTGGGTTAAAAGATGATTATGGAATAATAGCAACTCAATTTTTAGTTAATTTTGTTGTTGGAATTGTAATGACTGGATTATATATAGGTTTAAGTTATTTATATATTACTTATAATTGTAATCATCCTAATTTAGTTTTGGTTAAAGAAGAAGGACTAAATTTTATTTGATCAAGTTCACCGTGTATTTTATTGAATTCATGATTAGCTTTATTTATTATTTTAATATTTAAAAATAGAGGTAATTTACTTGCTTCGTTTATTTCATTATTGAATTTTATAATTACTATTAGTTTTATTTGTGGATTTTCATTTGGTACGAATCTATCCACAATTGGTATTGGAATTTCAATAGATATTAGTTTAATAATAACTTTATTTATAATTATATTAATTCTTTTAATTCACAAAGAACATCATAAATTACGAAATTTCAGAATTAATAGGAAAGAATTTAAAATATTACTTAAGAATAGTTACAAAGTAAGTTTTGAAAGTTCATGAAGAGCAAGTACAAGAGGAGTGGTAATTATTATTTTGTCTATTATTTCCTCTTCTGAAAATCAAATACTTCCATTGAATATGATAATGGCTAAAATTTTATGATTTAATATGAACTTTTTTTTACCCTATTTTGGAACAGGAGTATCAAATGCATTAAAATACTATATTGTGTATGAAAAAGCAAATTTTTCATATTTAGATATAAAGCCTTTTATAATATTTATATTATTAACTGTTTTATGTAATACAATTACTAGCGCAATTTGAATGGCGAGCATGCCTAATATAATTGCTTCATATATTTCAAATATGGAATCATTACAATCATTTGCAATCAATAATATTGGTAATCCAGATTTTTCATATCCTCAAATTTGAAGTAAATTTCCTGATCCTGAATGAATAAATAATTATCCAAATGTTAATTTAACTGGGCAGGGGTGAAAATTGTATTGAGTTAATTTGACGGTATATGGTTCAAATGCAAATGGAGAAGCTAGTGTAATGGCAATGTTTTGAGGATCAAATCAATGACTTGGTCCAAATTATAAACCTGTATTTTCAGTAACTATTATATTTATAATTTTGTATCATATTTTTATGATTTCAGAAACTTTACTAACTCAAATAACTTCATTGTTTTTAAAAAAGAATAAATCTTTTTGAGTGGTAATTTTAATGCACACGTTAATTATGGGGTTTGTTTTAATATTTGCTTATTTCACAATTGACTATTTAGGTATTGAAGCATTTGTTATTCCTTTCATGTTGTTCTCAATTGTAACTTTAAGTTATACAATTTTTAAATTCTCTAAAGTATATAAAGTTGAAAAAAAATCTTATTATCAAAAATTGAATTTAACAATTAATGCAAAATAAATATTGTTTTTTATTTTTTATTTTCGTTTCAATATAGTTTTTATTTATATGCTTATTTAATTTTTTATAATATTAATATGGAAAATCTACATTTATCATTATATAGGAAATATAGACCTGTAAAGTTTAGCCAAGTAATTGGACAAAATTTTGTTGTCAAAACCTTAAAATTAGCTGTTAAAAACAATTGTTTATCTCATGCTTATATTTTTTCAGGTACCAGAGGTAGTGGAAAAACAAGTATTGCAAAAATTTTTTCTAAAGCTGTTAATTGTCTTAATTTTGTTGATGACATTTGCAATGAATGTAAAATTTGTAAATCAATTAATGATAATACAAATCTTGATATTATAGAATTAGATGCAGCATCAAATAATGGTGTTAATGAAATTAAAGAATTAATTGATACAGTTAAGTATTCTCCAAGTGAACAAAAATATAAAGTATACATTATTGATGAAGCTCATATGTTATCTACAAGTGCATGAAATGCCTTATTAAAAACTATTGAGGAACCACCAAAACATGTTATTTTTATATTTGCTACAACTGAATTTTATAAAATTCCAACCACTATAATTAGTCGTTGTCAAAGATATGATTTTTCAAAATTAACAGTTTCAGAATTAGAAAAATTAATAAGTTATGTATGTGATAATGAAAATATTTTAATTTCAAATAATGCTAAAAATAAAATTGCTTTATTATCTGATGGTGGGGCAAGAGATTGTTTATCGATATTAGATCAATTAGCAAATTATTCAAATAATAATATTAAAATAGAAGATGTTGAAAATTTATTTGGATTAGCCTCAAATCAAATTATTATTCAATTAATTAATTGTTTAATTTCAAATAATAATAAATTTGAAATTGTTAATAACTTAATAAAAAAAGGTATTGATTATTTGTGAACATTAAATCAATTATTAAGATTTTTAATTGATAAAGTTGTGTATTTAAAAACTAATGACAATAATTTAATTAATTATTTATCAATTAATGAATTATTTTCAATTGAATGTGAAGATACAAATTTATTAATTCAAATAATTAATGATATTGTTAAATGTTATGAAAATATTAAAAAATATGGTAACCCTGAATTTTATTTTGAATATTTATTTTTAAATAATAATGATATAAATTCAAACAATAACAATTCTGGCGTTGAAAATAACGTCGATGAAAACTCTTTTAATTTAGAAGAAATATTTAAAACTCAAACTGTTACAAATATATATAAGGAAAAATTTGAGAAAATTGAAAATAATGAAATTAATGATTTAGATACAAAGAAGGCTGACAATTACAACTTTAATTATTTGATTGATGACTCATCTAATATTATTAATCCTTATTCAAAACAAAATTCAAATTATAATAATTCAGTTTGTGAAAACACTCCAAATTATGATTGATTGAATATATTCTTGTCAATTGCAACAAATAATAATCCAACAATATTAAAAATGGACATAGATAATTTAGAAAAACTAAAAAGTGATTTTTTAGCAAATTCTAATATTGATATGCTACTTAAAAATATTGAAAAAATTTTAGTAAGTTCTAAAAATGGAATTATTATTTTATTCAATTATAAAAACGAAGCTGATAAATTTAATAATTTTTTTTGAAACCCAGAAACCTACAATTTAATTGCTAATAAACTTAATGTATCAAATCGTTTGATCTATGCAATTGATAAAAAACAAGCTGTAAAATGGTTTGATTTATACAAAAAAAACCAAACTAAACAATACGATGATGTAAAATTAAGCTTGATTGATTGTTTAAATAAAAATATTGATGAAGATTCTGAATTAAAACAAAAAATTATTGATATTATTAATAAATAGAGGTAAAAATATGAATATTCAAAAAATGATTCAAGAAGCTCAAAAAGCTCAGCAACAATTAAAAAAGAAAATGGATGAATTTGATTCAAAAGAATTTGAATATTGTTCAAGAGACATGATTACAATTAAAATTTCTGGTGCATTGGAAGTATTAGATATTAAAATCAGTGATAAAATTATTGACCCAACTGATCCTGATACTCTTCAAGATTTAATTATTGAAGCTATTAATTTAGCAATTCAAGAAACTAGCAAAAAAAAGAATGAAATTGCAAACAGCATTGCTCCTGGGTTAGCAAACATGATGTAATATAGGTAATAAGTGAATTCTGATTTTGAATTATTAGTTGATGCATTATCATCTTTGCCATCAATTGGTAAAAAAAGTGCAAGAAAACTTGCTTTTTATTTAATAGATCAAGATTTAAAATATATTAATGATTTTACTAACCGAATTGTTAGAGCTAAAAAAAATATTAAAAGATGTTTGGCATGTAATAATATTTCAAATACTTTAATTTGTTCAATTTGTTCATCCAAAAATCGAGATATTACAACAATCTGTATAGTTGCAAATGTTGAAGATTTAGATAAAATTGAATCTTCTGGTTCATATAATGGATTATATTTTGTACTAAATGGAGAACTTGCAAATAAAAAATACAATTCAAATTTAGTTGAAACAAATATTTTAGAATTAATTAATAGAATAAAAGAAGATAAAAATTTAAAAAATATTATAATTGCCACTAATTTTAGTTATAGCGGAGAATTCACTGCAGACACATTAGTAAAACAAATCGATAAAATAAATGTTAATATTTATAGAATAGGCTTTGGATTACCTCTTAATTCATCTGTAGATTATGCAGATAATGAAACTTTAAAACAAGCATTTATTAATAAAAGAATTATTAAAAGATAGGAATTAATATGAAAAATTTATTGTTATATGCACGTATATGCCCTACAAAATCTCAATTCTCAATTAAGATTTTTAATGAATTAAAAAATTTAGATAATTTAGAAACTAGAATATTGGATTCAAACAATCCTTTTGATCCAGAAAAGGAACAAAAGTATTTAAAACAATTTGATAATATAATTTTATTGTTTCCAATAAACTGATTTAATATTCCTTGAAATTTATCAAGATATATGGCTGAAGTTTGAAGAACTGGAGAATTTAATTTTGAAAACCAAAAATTCCATGTATTTATTACAACTGGATCTCAAGAAAATATATATTCAAAATCTGGTTTTGGTTTTGAAATTAAAGATTATTTTAATAATTTGTATAGCGTTGTAAAAAGATTAAAATCTGAAATTGCAACTTTTGAAGCATTTTTTGGATGTGCTTCTAAAACACCAAATGATAATGATTTTTTAGAATTTATAGATAAATTAAAAAATATATATATCTCTAAAATTAATAAATAATGTTATAATAAACTAAATTAAGTTACTTATTAAAATAATTAATTTTGCAAAAGGATGATTAATATGAAAAAAGATTTGCAACCTCAAATGCATAATTCAAAATATATCTGTGCTTCTTGTGGCACAAATTTTGAAATTTTATCTACAAAAGATGGAAATGTAACAATTGATGTTTGTTCTCAATGCCACCCATTTTATGTTGGTGCTCAATCTAATGCATCATTAAGGGGAAGAGCTGAAAAGTTATCAAACAAATTTAACACTGGAAAAACTTTTAATCCAAACAAAAAACAAGAAAGTAATTCAACTAATAAAAAAGCAAATAAATCTCAAATCAAACATAGTTTAGAATCATTATAATTATTATTTCAATTATTTTGACTTCAATTATGAATCAATAAAACACTAGAGGTCAATTACTCTAGTGTTTTTATAAGTTAAGGAATGTTATGGAATACAATAAAAAATTATATGAAGCATTAGAAAAAATAAGTAAAAAAAATGATGAACTTAATTTAGCATTAGAAAATATTGGTAACGATATTGCTAAAATGAGAGAAATAAATATTCAATTAAAGCAAACTTCAAAAATTGCAGATGAGTTCAATATTTATAAAAAGATTATTGATGATGGTTTAAATTTAGAAGAATGTTTAAAAACTGAAAATGATAAAGAAATGTTAAGAATGTTTCAAATTGAGTTAGATGAAATTAAAACTAAAATTCCAAAACTTGAGGAAGAACTAAAAATTTTATTATTACCAAATGATCCAAATAATCAAAAAAATGTAATTATTGAAATGCGTCCTGCAGCAGGTGGAGATGAATCATCAATTTTTGTTGCTGATTTATTTGATACTTATAAAAGATATATTGAAAATCAAGGCTGAAAGATAAATATACTAGATTTATCAACTCAAGCTCATGGATATGATTTTATTTCATTTATGGTAAGCGGAGAAGATGTATATAGTAAATTAAAATTTGAATCTGGAGTTCATAGAGTTCAAAGAGTACCAGCTACTGAATCAAAAGGAAGAGTTCACACTTCTACAATTACAGTTGCAGTTTTACCTGAACAGGATGAAATTGAAATTAGTATTAATCCTGCAGATTTAAGAATTGATACTTATCGTGCTTCTGGTGCCGGTGGACAACATGTTAATAGAACTGAATCAGCTGTCAGAATAACTCATATACCATCAGGAATAGTTGTTGCTTCTCAAGAGGCGAAATCACAAATTGAAAACCGTGATATTGCAATGAAAATGTTAAGAGCAAAATTATGAGAAGATGCAGAACAAAAGAAACATAATGAACAAGCTGTAACTAGAAAAAACCAAGTAGGAACTGGGGAACGTAGTGAAAAAATAAGAACTTATAATTACCCTCAAAATAGAATTACAGATCATAGAGTTAATTTAACATTAAATAATTTAGACAGAGTTATGATGGGTGATCTTGATGAAATAATCAATACATTAATTGCTGATGAACAAGCTGAACTAATGGCAACTTTTGAAATTTAGTTTATTATGGTTTTAAAAGATCTAATTAATCAAATTAAAAATAGTTTAAAAGAAGCAAATGAAAATGAAAATATTGCATATTTTATTGTTGAACATTTTTTAAATTTTAATAATAAGTTAGAAATATTAGAAAATTTAAATATTGATATTAATAATTCTGATTTAATTGTAAATGCTATCAATGATTATATTAATGGTAAACCACTAAGTAAAATTATAAATAAAATTCATTTTTTTAATCATGATTTTATAGTTGATAATAATGTTTTTAGTCCCCGCTTAGAAACTGAATTGTTAGTAGAATTAAGTATAAAAAAAATAAGTGAAAAACTATTAAAAGTCAAAAGTTTAAATGTAGCTGATATTTGTTGTGGAACAGGAATTATTGGTTTAAGTGTAAAATCAAAAATTAATAATATTAATATGTATCAAAGTGATATTGATGAAAATGCATATTCAAATACAATAAAAAATGCAAATAAATTAAATATTAATACAATAGTTAATTTGAGTCCTAATTTAGAATATTATTATAAATCAAATATTAAATTAGATGTAATTATTTCTAATCCTCCATATATTTCAATTAATGATATAAATGTAGGTAAGAATGTTAATAAATATGACCCATTAATTTCTCTTTATTGTGGAGATGATGGATTAATGGTATATAAATCAATCTTGCAACAATCAAAGTTTGTATTAAACCAGGATAGTTTTTTAATTATATTTGAAATTGGTTACAATCAAGCTAATCAATTAATTGAATATATTAATAATTTGTATACAAATATTAATATTGAGGTTATTAAGGATTATTCTGGTCATGATAGAATACTTTTAATTGATAAAAATTGATAAAATATTTTTAGTATGTTTAAAACTTATAAATTAAATGAATTAGATTCTGTTGTTTTTGAAATTAAAAATGGTAAAGCAGTAATAATTCCAACAGATACTGTGATGGGAATTTTAGCAAATAATGAAAATATTATTTATAAAATTAAAAATAGACCTAAGGAAAAGAAAATTATCAAGTTTATATTTAATTTATCAGAATTAGGTGAATTAAGCGAATTACAATTAAAATTTATAAATAAGTTTTGACCTGGTTGTGTAACTATTGTAAAAAATAAAGTTTCCTTTCGTATGCCAAATAATAAATGCATATTATATTTATTATCAAAATGTGGATCTTTATATTGTAGTAGCGCTAATGTTAGCGGAGAAGAAACTATTATAGATTCTTCACATGTCCTAACTCAATTTAATGTTAATAAATTTTATTATGATTTAGTAGTAGTTGAAGGAAAACCAAATGGAAAATTAGCTTCTACTATTGTAGATATAGATAAATGAGTTATTTTGAGAAAAGGTGAAAAATATAACCAAGTTTTAGATTTTATTAAAAACAATGTTAAAGATGAAAAAATCATAATTTTATATGATGAATTATGTTTTAGTTATTTAAATTTAATAAAAAAAATTATTGAAAACCAAAATTTTAAGTTTAAGGTTATGCCATTAAATAAAGATAATATGGATAAGACTTGTTATGAGATTTGTCATGATTCTTCGATTATTGCAATTGTATTAACTCAAAATCTAAATAAATGAGATATATTATTTAATAATCATTATTTAATTAGATCTGCAATTATTTATGATGAACAAATATCAAAATTATCTCGAGAACATGATGATGCAAATGTAGGAATATTTGATTTTAGTTTATTTAACACAGAAACAAACTTAAACAATATTAATAACTTTATTACTTCAAATTTCGAAGGTGGAAGACATATTGAAAGAGTTCAAACAATTATTGATTATGAAAATCAAAAAAAAATCTAAACTTTTTTTCATTTTTCATCAATATAATTTGGATTTAATACATTAATATGATCATAATATAAAATACCATCTAAATGGTCAAGTTCATGTTGAGCTACAATTGCAGAATATCCTTCTAATTCAATTGTTATATTTCTTTCATTAATAATATCATAAGCTTTAAATTTTATTTTTGATTGTCTTGGAACAATTCCGTTATGATGTTCAGGAACAGACAAACAGCCTTCTCCATTTTCAAGAAATGATATATTATTTGATTTTTGTATAACAATTGGATTAGCAATTAGTCATTGTCTTTCAATTGAATTATCATCATAAAAGTGAAAATAGATTATTCTTTTAAGTAATCCAACTTGATTTGCAGCAATAGCAACCCCTGCAGTGATATTATATTCTTTATTCTTGTTATAAAATGATGTATCTATATAACACACCATTTTTTTAATATATTCAATATCTTCATCATTTAAAGGGAATTTAACTGATGTACAAACTTGTCTTATTATTGGATTTGTATCAGGGATAATTCATTCCATTGTCGGTATCATTTTTTTATCAAAAAAAGGATTAAAATTCTTCATATATTGCTTTCTTAGAGTAATTATAAGATAATTAAATATATAAAATATATTATCATACATTAAATAAAATAGGAGAAAATATGAAAAAAGGTAAGGTTATTGTAATTAGTGGACCCAGTGGGGTTGGAAAACATTCAATTTTTGAAAAAATATTAAAATTTAATGATTTAAACTTATCCTATTCAATTTCTATGACAACTAGAAATATTAGAAAAGGAGAAATTAATAATGTAGATTATTATTTTGTTACAAATAAAGAATTTCAAGATGCAATTAATAATAATGAATTGATTGAATGAACTGAATTTTGTGGTAATAAATATGGAACTCCTAAAAAAAATTTATTTGATCAAATAAATATAGGTAAAAATATAGTTTTAGAAATTGAAGTTGTTGGTGCAAATAATATTTTTAATCTAATCCCAAGTAATGAATTAATTTCTATATTTATTCTTCCTCCATCTATTGAAATACTGAAGAATAGATTAATTAATAGAGGTACAGAAACAAATGAAGCTATTAATAATAGAATTCAAAAAGCAATAGAAGAATTAAAAGAACAAAATAATTATCAATACAAAGTAGTCAATGATAATTTAGACAGATGTGTAAATGAAATTTATAAAATTATTAAAAATAATATTATTTAATTATAATTATTTTCTTCAAATTAATATATTTCTAAAACTATTAAGTATGATTTTAAATTTAAAAATTTAAACAATCAAAATTAAACTTTATAGTTAATATTAGGTATTGGATAAACGTATTCATATTTGAATTTTTATAAATTTATGTAGTCTAAAAAGAGTGTGATTAACTCAATAATATTGATACTAGACTCAAATAAAGAAATAAAAATATTTAGTATTAGATTGAAATTAGAATTTAATATTTTTTTGTTATACATTAACAATTTAAAAATATGAGAATTTAATTATTAAAATTTCTTATAATGATTTAATTTTGTTGAAATTTTTCAACTTTTAGCATTTATTTATTATGAGGTAAAAGTATGAAAAATAAAAACCAAAATAAAATTTATAAAGACGTTCTCAAAACCTATAACATCGAAAAAGTTGAAATCAAAAATTATGATCTAAATGCAAAATTAAAAGATAAAATAAAAACTAATCAAAATCAAAATTTATCTGATAAGGATAAAAATAAAATGCATAAAAAATCAAAAATTGATATGGTTCTTGAAATTGTTTTAGAAGTTAAAGATAGAGTTATTAATGTTGAAAATAGAGTAACTAGTTTAGAAGAAAGATGACAAGTTTAGAAAATAGAGTAACTAATATCGAAAATGATGTAAAAGAAATAAAGCATGATGTAGGCATATTAAAACAAGAAATGAAAGAAGTTAAACAAGATATAAAAGTTTTAAAATCAGAAGCAATTAAACACGGATGAGAAATAAATAATTAATACAATTTAAGATCATAAAATTGCGAAAATATAAAACATGAGATAGATTTATTATCTAAAATTTAATTCAA
>CASFKH010000055.1 GCA_949295235.1 uncultured Ureaplasma sp.
AATATGCACTTTATTGTGATATGTGCAATAAAGAAACAAAAGAATATATATCAATATTGATTAATAAACAAATATATGATAGTGGTATGACGCCAAAAGATTATGTATATGATATTGATGATGAATATTTATATTTATGTAAGAAATGTTGATTAGGAGAATAATTTTATGAAATTAGATAAAAAAACTGAACAAATATGATTAAAAGCGGGTTATTGCAATTGTGGTGAATTTGGCTGCAGTTTACAAAATCATAGATTATGTGCAATTTGTGGCGATGTAATGTTTTATGATGCTAATAATGAAGCTGGAAATGCACAAAGAAATAATAGAGGTTTATGAACTACGGGTAATATTGTATATAATTGCGATACTAATAATATAAAAAACTTGTATGCTATTCATGTGAGATGTAAAAATTTAAAAGGTAATTAACAATGAAAAAACAATATTTATTAAATTTAATTGAAAGTGGTTTTAAAAGTTATAAAGAATATCAAAGAAACTTAACCATTTTTATTGAACAATTAATGAATGAACATAACTTTGAACTTGCAAAAGAAATTAAAAAAATACAAGATGATAATTGGAGAATAATTAAAAATGAAAATTAAAAGAGAATTTATACCACTCATTTTAAGTGGTGAAAAAAAATATGAATTTCGTAATTCTAATGATAAAGAAGGTATTTATAATATAAATAATGAATTCTATTATTTAAAAAATATTGAATTAGTTTCTTCTTATTCAATTCCAAATTTATTTTATAAAACTTTTTATAGTTTATTATCAAAAAAAATTGAAGAATCAAAATTAATACTAGATGCTGAAACTAAAAAATGATTAGAAGAAAATTCAAATAATTATTTTATGGTTAATACTCAGAAATATCAATATGAGTGTTATTTTTATGAATGAATAAAATTAAATGAATTACCTTTATTTCCAAAATCTGATTATGATAATTTATCTCAGGAAGAATTAGAAGATTTATTTCCAAAAATTCAAGGTTTCAATTCATGTGCCAAAATTGAATCATTGATAGATTTAATTGCTGATTTTAATAAAAATGAAAAAGAAACAATCAAATTTAAAATATTAGATTGTTTAATAAATACATTTGAAATTAAACAATTAGAAATAATTTAATATAATATTAAAATAAAGAAACAAAAAAAGGAGAACAAAATATTATGAAATTAACTAAAAAATTAAAATGATCATTAGGTTTGGTTGGTTTAACTGCAATGGCGGTTGTTCCAATGAGTGTAGCATTAGTTAGTTGTGGTGAAAATGGAGATTCATCATCTAATCAAGGTAATAATAATGGTGGTGTAGTTGACTCGAATGGTATAATTCAACCATTAACTAAAAGTGATATTACACCAACACAATTTAATTTTGATAATAGTTTAAATGGTACTCCAATTGAAGTAAGCTCAATAGAAGAAGCAAATCAAATCTTAAATAATAAATGAAATTCTTTATCAGATGAACAAAAAATTGCATGTATTAAAAATGATATCCAAAATTGATTAAATTTTTATTTATTAAATAATTCTTGTTATACCGAAACATCGTTTTTGAATAAAATTAGTACTAAAAATACAATTTTTGATAATTATATAAATTTGATTTTTCCAAGTGATAATGGTGATTTTAATAAAAATTGAAATTCATATTCAGATGAATTACCTAATGTTCAACAAAGGGTTTTTCCTACTCAAAATTCTATATCAAAAATTAATTTTAATAATAATGTATTAAATATTTCAATAGAACAAAATGAATGTTATCAACAAAAATTTTTAAACTCTAAAAATGTTGAATCACAGGTATTAGTTGAAATAAAATATAATTTTAATAATTTAGAAATTCAACCAAAATTATTATTATATAACAATCAATATCTTGCAGGTTTTTTTATAAATACTACAAATAATTCTACTGGTAATTTTCAATATTTAAAGACTTCAAATTGAATTATTAATGAATCAACTGGTATCACAGAATATGAAGAAAAATTATCTAATGATTATTTACCTTATGATTTTTCGTTAACAAGTGATATTGTTCCAAGTCAAAATTTAATATATGGCGCAACCATTCCTTCTTCTTTTTTAAATTTAG
>CASFKH010000056.1 GCA_949295235.1 uncultured Ureaplasma sp.
ATAATTTTTATATCTAATTTTGTTTTAACATTAATTGGTTTTAATATATCTCCTATTCCACTAACAATAGTAGAGTCTAAATTTGACATAAAAAAGGGGATGTCTGATCCTAAGTTTTTTGCAACATCATATAGGTCAATAGATTTGTTTAATAAGTTATAAGATTGCAAATATTTTATAATTGAAGCTGCGTTTGCAGATTCGCCACCCAGCCCAGATCCAATTGGTATTTTTTTGATAACATTAATATCAAAATTCAATGATTCATCTATAATCTTATTCTTCTTCAAATACAAAATAGTTTTTACTATTATACAATCATTAATTTCATAACCTTCATATGAAATTTTTGTAGTTTTAGATTCACTAATTTCAATAATATCATAATAAATACTATTAATATATAATAAAAAAATTGATTCTAAAGAATGTTTATTAGCATCTTTATTAATATCAAATATATTTAGGCCTAAATTAATTTTTGGATAACAAAGTAATTTATCTTTCATAAAACTCATTAAATATATTATAAAGTTGAAGTGGAGATAATTGTTGGGCTCTAATGTTTGTATTTATACCCATTAAATTTAATTTTTCAATTATATAACTTCTTTCAAAAAGTTGTTCAAGATTATTCAACAATGTTTTACGTCGATTATGGAAACAAATTCTTAAGAATTTATCTACATTCTCTAATTTATTAACATCAATTTGATTTAACTTTTCTAATTTAATAACTGATGAATCAACTTTTGGAGGTGGAACAAAATTTGATGGAGATACATTAAATAAATGACTAACACTTAATGTTAATCTTATTAATGCGCTAAAAGCGTTGTAGTCATGACTATTTGGTTTTGCACAAATTCGAAGAGCCATTTCTTTTTGAACCATAATTATAGATTTTCTTATGATTTTTGATTTAAGAATTTTTAATATAATTTTAGAAGAAATTGAATAAGGAAGGTTTGCAATCAAAACAACATTTTGATTATTATTCTCAATTAAATACTCCTTTAAAATTTTATCTAAATCAATTTTAAGTACATCATTATTAATAATTTTAAAATTTCGATTATTGCTGTATTTATTATCTAAATAACTATATAATCTTTTATCTAGTTCAATAGCTAATAATTTGTGGTTTCTATCTAGGATAATGTCCGTAATTGAACCTAATCCTGGTCCAATTTCTAAAACTAAATCATCTAAGTTAAGTTGTGCAGAATCCACAATTCTCTTTTTAATTATAGTTGAATGCAAAAAGTTTTGCCCCATCTTTTTAGATGTAACAAAACTTTCATTATTAAGGAAATTATGAATTTTATTTTTTTTCATAGAATTAATCAATTCCTAATTTGCTTAATTTAGATTCAATTGTAACGCCTCTTGATGCTTGTCTTCTTTTCATAATTATTTTATGAATAATATAAGACTGAAGAATTGAGAATAAAGAGTTAAAGAACCAATATGTACCAATACCACAAGCACTAATTGCGACAACTATTGCCATAAAAACAGACATTACAGTATTAATAGTTTTCATTTTCTTCATTGATTGATTATTTTTTAATCCCACAGTTGATGCATGACGAGATCGTTTCTTAGCAAGCATTCTTGGTAAAATTTGGGACATAAATTGTGAAGGAATTACCAATATTAAGAAGAATATATATGGTCAACCAGTTGAAGTAAAATTACTAAATAATTGAGATATAGGTGATTGTGATAAGTCTCATGCATCGAAGATAATTGTAAATTTCAATGGTCTTAACACAGTTACAACTCTATATATAATTAAGAAGATTGGCAATGTTACAAATATTTGCTCCATGGCCGCAAATGGTCTAACATTATTTTTTCGATACAATTCCTGAATTTCCATTTGCTTCTTTTGTCGTGATTGCATGTCTTTTGCATCTTTATATTTTGCATTGATTTCTGCAACTTTACCCTGAATTTCCGACATCCGTTCAGATTGTATCATTGATCGAGCCGATATTGCTAAGGTAATTAATCTAATAATTAATAATACTAAGAATATACCAACAATTGCATTTAACCCAACCGGCCAAGATCTAGTAGCATACATGAAATTTAATAATATCATGGCAAATGGTCATACAAACAATGCATAGAAAATTCCATAAGCCATAGTGAAATCAGTTGTAAATGGATAAAAAGGACCAGATCCACTATAAACTAAAGCATACATTGGGTTGGTAACTCCACTTATTGGACTAAAACCAATTTCTAACCCATTACCAATTGTAGTAGATGAAATTGTTCAAGGATCGGTATAGGTTTGAAAACATCCATATAAACCAATTCCAAAAAATGTTAAATAAATTAGGATTTTAAATACTCTAAAAACAATTTTTAAAATTTTCTTAGAATTACGTTTAGTTCGATCAGCTGGAGACATGCTAATAAAACTTGGAATAATTAATTTTTGATCGGACATAATTATTAGCACCTCCTTATTTTTTTAAATAGATCTAATAATATTTTCTTACATATATGGAAATTAGTATTTAGTCAATTTGGTTTTGCAATGATAACTATATTCAAATTTGGAATTGAGAAATTGAAATCATTAATAATTGCACGAATTTGTCTTTTAACTTTATTTCTTATTATTGCTTTTTTAGAAATTTTTTTACTAACTATAATTGCAATTTTATATACAGAATTTAATTGGTGCAAATTCTCATAATAAATGTTGCAAATATTGCTAAAAAGTTTGTTGTTTTGTTTCAAGACTTTTTGGATTTGATTACCGTTTTTTAAACGATTAACCTTATTCATTTTAATTATCTTTCACTAGATACAGTTAGTTTATGACGTCCTTTAGCACGTCTACGAGATAATTGATCACGACCTGAAGAAGATTTCATCTTTTCTCTAAAGCCATGTACTTTTAATCTTTTTCTTTTATTTGGTTGAAATGTTCTCTTCATAACTCACCTAATTAAAATAAAATAAATTTATTATACTGTTATAATTATAAAAATTATATGTATATACTTATTAAGTATAACACATAAAAATAATTTTAAACCAATTAAAATATTGATAAAATATTATTGCTAAAAAATGACAAATGATAAATTAAATAAAAATTGAATAGAAACAATTAATGCATATGCTATTACAATTAATAATGACTTTTTAATTAAAGATATTTTAACTTCCACAAATGTTGAGGATTTGGTAGCTAAAAAACTTTATATAACATCAAAAAATGAATATATCATAAACTATTTAAACACTAATAATTTAGAATTATCAAAACTATACAACAGTATAAATAATGATGATGTTTCAATAATTGCTCTTAATCAAAATGATTGAAAAGCTTTAAAAGCTAATAATTATGATCAATCTGTAAATGAAGATAAAAATAACTATCTTGATAAAAATATCAATTTTGAAAACTATGTAATTGGGAATTTTAATCATAATGCTTATGCGATAATAAAAGAAATTTTAAATCTTGGAAATTCTGATTTTAA
>CASFKH010000057.1 GCA_949295235.1 uncultured Ureaplasma sp.
GTGAAATAAATAATGAAATAACTATTTATGAATTAGATGAAATTGTATAAATTTCCAATTTTTTTAATAAAATATAAATATATTTATATTTAAAGGTATTTTTATATGGAATTTTTTAAAAAAGTTGGTTGAGTTTTATCATGACCTATATTTGCCATAATTTGTTATATTAATTTTATAAGTTGTAATACTTCTGGAAAAAGATATCAAAAAGATAATACATGTGCAACACCTGAAGAACGTTATGAAAAAATCAAAAAATTTTTAAAGCATTTTTTATATTGAAAAAATATAAAAATTGAAATTGAAGGCGATAACAAAATAGAAAATAAAACTATGTTGTTTATTGCAAATCATAAATCTAATATCGATCCATTAATTATATTAAAAGTTGTTCTTGATCAAAAAATACCATATTTAACATTTGTTGCCAAAAAAGAATTAATGGGAACTAAGATTGAAAATGTAATGTCTTTAATTGATGTAATTTTTCTTGATAGAAATAATTTACGTGAAGCAGTTAAATCAGTTAATCAACAAGTTGACACAATAGTTAAAGAAAAACGTTCAGTTTGCATTTTCCCTGAAGGTACAAGAATATTTGACAATAAATTTGGTGAATTTAAGCCAGGATCATTAGAAGCGGCATATCAAACCTATGCATCAATTCAACCCGTTGTTATTGCAAATTCTTCAGGATTATTAGATAAAAATGTTAAACATTCAAAAAATAAAAAGGTTTTAGTTAGTTTTTTAAATCCTTATAATGCCCAAAATTTTATTAATATCGATAAAACAAGTATGATGAAAAAAATTCAAAATTCAATGTTTGAAGAATATAAAAAATTAACTAAAAAGGTAAACAAAAAAGATGCTAAATAATTCATTTTATGACTATGAAAACGAAAAAAGTTCATTAGATGTTTTACTTGAACTAATTCAAAAAAAGAAAAAAAATATTGTTGATATTAATATTCTTGAAATCACTTCACAATTTTTAGAATATGTTGAGGAAAATAAAAATAAAGTTTCATTAGATATTTATAGTGATTATGCAAAAATGTCTGCATATCTAATAGAATTAAAAACTCGTAGTTTATTGCCAAATTTTGAAGATAAAAGTAGTAATAAAAAATCGATTGAAGAAGAAAGAGAACAATTTATAAAGAGATTATTAGAGCACCAAATGTATAAAAATGTGATCCCTTTATTAGAAAATTATAAAAATAAACGGGAATTATATTTTGATAAAGAACCTGAAGATTGAGATGAATTTCTACCAAATAATATTCCATATGAAAAATTACCTAAGAGGATTGATATTACAAAATTGCAAATTGCCTTTGAAAATTTATTAGATAACAAATATATTAAACAACAACTAAAAAAACCAGTTGATCTTCATTTAAGTAATAATGAATATTCATTAGAGGAAGTAATATATGACTTAATTGTATATTTAACTAAAAATAAAGAAGGTGTATATTTAATTGATTTCTTTAAATCCATTGATTCAAAGAAACAAAATATTGATTACTATTGTATGTTATTCTTTGTTGTTCTTTCATTAATACATCAAGATAACGTTGAATTTATAGAAAAAAATAATAATATATTTTTAAAAATAAATAATAAAAAGTTTGATGGTGGTAGTTTATCTACTGAATTTATAGAATCAATAAAACGTGAAATTGAAGGAGATTATTAATTGTGAATGATAATATTAAAAATTTAAATGATAAAATTGATGAATTACTAAATAAAGAAAACAATACTGATTTAGAATCATTATCTGCAAATTTAGATGAAATACAAACTGTTGATAATGATTTATTAAATTCAGTTAAAAAAATTGTTAATAACTCTCCAAGTGAACAACAAATTGAAGAAATGACCTTTGGACGTTATGAAGTAATATATAACAATAATGAAAAAGTAATAGATAAATACAATAAAGTTATTGAAGATGTCAAAATTGATGAAAACAAACCGCTCCCTGATAATGAATTACTTAAAAATCTAAACAAATTTGAAAAAGAAAGATTAAATTTAGCCAATAATTTTAATTACCTTGAAGGTTCATATAATATTTCTGAAATTAGATCTTTAATTGAAGCAAGTTTGTTTGTATTAGGTTCAGAAGGAATATCAATTAATGATATTAAAAAAATTGTCAATGTTCCAATAGCAATTATTAATACAATTATTGAAGAAATGATTGACTACTATAAGAAAAATAAAAATTCTGGTTTATTAATTACCCAATATGGAAATAAATATAAATTTGTCACAAAAGCCGAATATAATGAAAAAATTGGTTTAATAATAAATAAGAAAACAAAGAAACCATTATCTGATGGAGTTATAGAAACTTTATCAATTATTGCATACAATCAACCATGTACAAAATCTACTATTGAAAAAATTAGAAGCAAAGATTGTACAACTACTATTCATAAATTACTTGAATTTGGTTTAATTGAAGCAGATGGAAAATCAGACGCTATTGGCAAACCTTGGTTGTATTCAGTTACTCAAAAATTCTTTGATTTATACGGTATTAAATCTCTTAATGAGTTACCACCAATTAACCGTGAATTTAAAAATTATGATACAAATAATGTTAATGAAGATCCAGATGCTCAATATAATGAATATGAATAAATAAAAAATCCTAAAAAAATAGGATTTTTTTATTAATATACAAATAGAAAATATTAACGCTTTGTGAATTGTGGAGCTCTTCTTGCACCGTATAAACCAAATTTCTTACGTTCTTTAACTCTTGAATCACGAGTAATAAGGGAGTATTGTCTTAGTACAGTTTTAAACTCAGAGTTAATTTCAACTAAAGCTCTTGCAATACCTAATCTAATTGCACCTGCTTGTCCTGTGAAACCACCAGATCTAACAGATACAAATACATCATATAATTTTGTAGATTCAGTTACAATTAAAGGTAACATCATATCCTGAATAACTAATTCATTAGGAAAATAGTTTTCAGGAGTACGATTATTAATTAAAATCTTTCCACTTCCAGGAACTAATTTAACTTTTGCAATTGAACTTTTTCTTCTTCCTAATCCTTTAAATTCAGATTTTCCTGCCATATTATTTACCTTTCTTATTTACCTTAAATTGATTAAATTCTAACTTAATTGGTTTTTGAGCTTCATGTTTATGATTTTCATTTGAATATACAAATAACTTTCTAATTATTTGTCTAGATAATCTATTTTGAGGTAACATTCCTTTTATAGATCTTCTAATTAATTCTTCTGAATAATTATTAATCATTTCTTTACCACTTCTAGATCTTAATCCACCAATATAATGAGAACTATTATACCAAAATTCAGTATTTTCCTTATTACCAGTTAATACAACTTTTTTTGCATTAACAATAATTACAAAATCGCCACAATCTACATTTGGAGTGAAGCAAGATTTATTTTTACCACGTAAAATATTAGCAACAGCTACTGATAAACGACCTAATACTAAATCAGTTGCATCAATAATATATCATTTACGGTTTGCAATTGCAGATTCTCTTTTCAGCATTGAACTTTTTTGCATATTTTTTTCTCCTTTACATAAGAATAACTTATGTGGAAACGATGTAACATTATTAATTATATATTAATAATTAATTATTTAACTAATAAACTACAAATAAATAATGAAAATGAACTGTTTATAAAAATATAATTTCACCATATAATTTATGATTTACCAAAATTTTGATATTAGAACAATAACATTTAATAAATAGAAATAATTTTACATACAACTGAAATCTAGTTTTAGTAATCTAAACAAAAATTTTATTAATAAATAAACATATACAGTAATTAGCTATAAATTTGTTAAATATACTATTACATTAAATAATTAATTATTAATGAAATTATCTAAACCTTTGCTAATAAGCA
>CASFKH010000058.1 GCA_949295235.1 uncultured Ureaplasma sp.
ATTGGTATATTTTTTAAAAATAATACTGTATTTGATAACAATAATTATAATGCCACTGGTGTTTTAATTTCATGAATTCTTGCATCTATAATTTCACTTGCTACTGCATATAGTTTTTCTGAAATTGGATTTAATCATAGAAATGGAGCAGGTATTGGAGGAGCTGCTGATAAGCACTTAGGAAATAAATTTGGTAGATTTATATCTTTTAATAATTCTTTTTTTTATTTTGGAATTCTAAATTTATGTGTAGCCATATTCAGTGCTGAATCAATTGTAAATATTTTCATGAGTTTTGAAAATGTACAAATTCATATGGCAGCAGTTATGGTAATTGGATTAGTATTAATATTTATTTTTTGTATTTTTAATTATTTATCTATAAAGTGATCTACAAGATTTCAAATTGTTTCAACAATATTAAAATTCTTACCTCTTACTTTAGTTGCATTATCTGGTTTGGTTTATGGAATTATCCATCCTAATTTATCATTATTTAGTTCTTCAACAATTCAACAAGGTCCTCTTTCTATAAATGGTATATTATCTTCAATTCCAGCCATTTTATTTGCATATGACAGTTTTTTAGGTGTTGCTTCATTGCAAGGTGAAATGGAGAATCCAAGAAAGAAAGTTCCATTAACAATTGTAATTGGTATGGGGATATGTATAATAATGTATTTATTTATTACAATTGGTCAAATAATGGTTAGCTCTGGAAGTGCATATGGGGTTATGAATATAGTCTTTGAAAATAGTTCAACCGCTTCAACTGCAATGTCCATTGTTATTTCTGTATTCATTTTAATATGTGTGTTAGGAGTTTTAAATTCTTTAGTTTTAGTTTCTTTAAGAGCTAATCAATATGCAATTAAACATAGAATATATTATGGATATTGATGATTTGATAAATTAGGCAATTCTAATTTAAAAGTTGGAATGTTATCTGCTATGTTTATATATACATTTTGATGAGTAATCTTAATGATACCATCTTCAATATGCAATACTGACGCCTTTGTAGATGGAATATCGAACTTTCCAACCTTATTTATGTTTGCAATTTATGGAACCATAGTATTAAAAGGATTTATAAATAGGTTTAATAAAAAAACCTATGTTGTAAAAATGCCAGGTTTTACAATTATTGCACCAATTGCAATAGTAGGATGCTTTTTAGCCTTTGGATATCAATTTTTCTATTACTATAGTATAAATGCATTTATGCATCCTTTTGAAAAGATAAATTGAGGTTTATTTATTACTGGTACATATACTATAAAAGCTTATATGGGATCAATTTGTTTCTTATCAACGTTAGTTGGATTCATTTTATTACCATTAATTAATGATAGTTTATTAAAATTAAGATATAAGAAAATGAATATTGAAAAAAATAATATTTTATTTAAAGAGTTAATAATTTAATATGGCAAAAAAAGTAACTTTAGTATGTACAATTTGTTTTTCAAGAAATTATCATACTTCAAAAAATACATATAGTTCCAAACGACTTGAGTTAAATAAATATTGTCCAACATGTAATCATAATACTCTACATAAGGAAACAAGATAATGAAAGATAAAGTTAAACGTAAACGGATATTAAAACAGAAACGCAATTCAGTTCAAATTAGTGACAATAATTACATTAATCCCAATGATGATTATGAAACATTAAAAAGAAAACAAGAAATTCAAGAACAAATTGCTGATAAAGAAAAAATTGAAATTCTAGATCGTAAGATTAAAATTGCAAAGATTAAAGCAAAAGAATTAAATGAAGAATTTAAACAAAAAAATGCTTCAAAAATGTCTCCAAAAAAATTTAAATTAAAATATAAAAAGATAAAAAAAGAGAGACAAAAAGTTATTAATAAACTTGAAGATCAATTGAAAAAACTTAAAAAAGATTATGATTACAAATGAGAAACAGGAAATTTTAAATTAAAGCGTTGATTTATTGGAATGGGTAAAGAATTTACTCGGGTATCATGAGCCAAGAAAAAAAGTGTATGAATTAGTTTTATAATTGTAATTGTTATAGTTTTAATATTAGCAACTATATTCTTAGGAATTGATAGATTGTTTTCAATTTAAAAAAGTGAGGAAAATGTTATGAACAAATTAGATAAAATTCAAAAATTAATTAATACTCCACAATGATATATAATTACTGCAGTTAGCGGAAATGAAGATTATGTGGTTAAAAATTTAAAAGGTAAAATATCTTCATATGGTTATAATGATAGAGTTGAAGATATTAAAATCATTAAGGAAAAAATTATTAGTGTTGATGAATATAATCAAAATAATGCCCCTTCAAGTGTTGGTAAAAAATTAAAAAATGTTGAATGAAGAACTATTGAAAAAAATGGAGAAATATTTTATCAAAAAATAAAAACTGAAGAAAAAAATAAATTTAGCGGTTACATTTTTATAAAAATGAGAATGGACGATGAAATTTGGTTTATTATTCGTAATACTCAATTAGTTACTGGTATTGTTGGATCAAGTGGTAAGAATGCCAAACCTATTCCAGTATCAAGTGAAGAAATAGAAAATATTTTGAATTTTTCTAATAAAGAAAATATAATTGCTACTGAACAAGAAAAAGGAAAAAATGTAAATAATGTTTACAAAAAGGATGATTCTATTATTCTTGAAAGTGTTACATACTCATGTCCTTACCCAATTGGATCTAAGGTTAGAATTAATTCAGGAAATATGAAGGGTGAAATAGGATATATTAAGTCTTTAAATGATGCTAAAGGAATTGCAACAATTGAAGTTGAAATATTTAATAGAACAAACGATGTTGAAGTTGAATACTCTTCATTAGAAGAAATATAAAATTCAAAACACTCCCAATTTATTTTATATGTAATCAATCTAATCAAATAGTGTAATTTTTAAAATATACCCCTCCAAAAAAAGATAGGGTTTTATTTTGTTAAAGTTTTCAAATAAATTGCCATTTTTTCTCTTTTAAGACAATTTATTTCAAAATCTCTTTTTATAAAAAAAGTGCAATTGTTGTGCCTTTTTAAATGATGCATAATGACGTTGTACTTAACATGCTATTACAAAATTCACGATGAACTAAGACTTATTTCTTAATTAATATATTAATAAAAAAATAAATTTAATATTAA
>CASFKH010000059.1 GCA_949295235.1 uncultured Ureaplasma sp.
AAAAACAATTATAAATATATAATTGTTCAACTTATTTTATTTTTTAAATACTTCTTTTAATCTAGCAGATTTCCCAGAACGTTGTCTCATATATGAAATATAAGCTCTACGTGTACGTCCATATCTTTTTACTTCAATTTTTTCAATTAAAGGACTATGGATATCAAATCCTAATTCAACTCAAACACCATTTGATTCTTTTCTAACAATAACAGTTTCACTTGATCCTGAACCTTTTCTACGTAAAACCATTCCTTCAAACTTTTGGATTCTAGTTTTTTTGTTTTCAATAATTTTATTTCAAACTACAATTGTATCTCCAGAGCCAAAATTTGGGATATCATTTCTTAATTGAGATTCTTGAACTTTTTTAAGTATTTCACCTTTATTAATTTTAAATTGTGTCATTATTATTCTCCTTTATTAGATTTAAGATATTTTTTATATAAGTCAGGTCTATTTAGTTTTGTAATTTCAATTTGTTTTTCAAATCTAAATTTATTTATTTCTAAATGATTTCCCGATAATAATATACTAGGGACTAGATGTCCTTCATAATTTATTGGTTTTGTGTATACTGGATAATCTAGTAAATAATTATTAAATGATTCTGAAGATAAACTATCCTTTGAGATAACTCCATCTACTAATCTACAAATAGTATCAGCAATTACCATTGATGGAAGCTCACCACCAGTTAAAATAAAATCACCAATGCTTATTTCCATATCTATATAGTTTTTTATTCTTTCATCAAATCCTTCATAGTGTCCAGAAATTAAAATTATATGATCATATTTTTTTGAAATATTTTGAGCAAATCTTTGATTAAATAATTTTCCTTTAGGACTTGTAAGAATTACAAGAGAATTTGGGGTTTTTAAAAATTTAATACAATCAACAATTGGTTGAAGCATAAGAATCATTCCAGCTCCTCCACCAAATTGATAATCATCAACTTTATGATGTTTATCTTTTGAAAAATCTCTAAAATTAATAATTTCAAATTGAATTAATTTACTATTAATTGCGCGTTTAATAATTGAAGAGTCTAAAAAACCATTAAACATTTCAGGAAATAAAGTTACAAAACTAATCTTTAACAATGACATTATCCATTTTTTACAGGTTTTTTAATTCAACAGAAATAACAAATGTGTTTTCCGTTTTCTAATTGAATTGTAGCTCAATTATCATCATCTTTACAAACTGAACATATAACTTGTTTTTCATTATGTCCAGCTTTTTTATGTCAATCCTTACGACGTTGATCATAATTGTAGTCATTAAATTCATCTATACTGACAATTGTATGTTTTTGATCTTCAGGAATATCATTAACTTTTTGTTTTTTAGAAGAAGTATTTTTGCTTGAAACTGTCTTCTTTTCGCTTTTATTAACTTCAGGTAATTGTTTACCATTTTTAAATGCTGATCAAATTCCATTTTTCTTAAAAAAAGATTTTACAGTATCAGTTGGTTGAGCACCATAAGATAATCATTTGATAATTTCATCATTTTTTAATGAAATAGAATTATTTAATGGGTTATATGTTCCTAATAATTCAATATAAGCTCCATTTGCTTTTGCTTTAGAATCAGCAACAACAATACGGTAATATGGGGATTTATGACGGCCCATACGTAATAATCTAATTTTTACCAATGTATAATCTCCTTACTTAATTAATTTCAAATATAATTATATAATAAAAATAGTAGTTAAGTAAAAAACCTTAACACTAATAAAATTTTTTTATTTTTCCAACTAATTTTAAGTAATTAAAAAATAAATATCATTAAAACATTGTTTATATATAAAAAGGTAACTAGACAAATATTAGTCTAATTACCATTTTTTAAATTAATATTTATCAATAAAATTTTAGTGTGAATATTTATTGAACTATTTAAATATTTGTCTTTGAAATACATTTTTTCCAAAACATGATTCCAAAGACAAAAATAGTTTGAAACTAAACTATTATTATCTTAATTAAACATATTAAATCCATTTTTACCAAAAGGATTTTTACCTGTTTGGATCATCTTACCAGCTTCGGCCATTTTATCTCTTGCAGTTTCTCATTGTTTCAATAATTTATTTAACTCATCCATATTTCTCCCAGAGCCTTTAACAACTCTTAATTTTCTACTAGGGTGCTTTTTAAATAATTTTGGATTTCTTCTTTCTTTTAATGTCATAGAAGAAAGCAAGATTTTTCATATCTTCATTTTTTCTTCCATTTCATTAACTTTATTTTCACTAAATTTTTCATTTAATTTTGATGGCATCATTTTCATTAAACCACTTAATGAACCCATTTTATTTAATTGTTCCATTTGCTTTAATAAATCTTCTAAATCCATCTTACCAGATAACATTCTCTGCATTGCATTCTTGGCGAGTTTTTCATCATAGACATCTGCAGCTTTTTCAGCTAATGTCATAATATCACCTAATCCAAGGATTCTATCTGCCATTCTATCAGGATAGAAAATATCTAAAGAACCAATTTTTTCTCCGACTCCGGTAAATTTAATTGGAACTTTAATTAATGAAGTTAATGATAAAGTAGCCCCAGCTCTTGCATCAGAATCTAATTTTGTAATAATTAAACCAGTTAATTTTAAATATTTATGAAATTCTTCAGCAACATTAATAATATCCTGTCCAGCCATTGCATCAACCACTAATAAAATTTCATCTGGATTTAAAACCTTTTTAATTTCAACTAGTTCTTCCATTAATTCTATATTTGTTTGAAGACGACCGGCGGTATCAACAATTATAAAATCATTTTTGTTGTTATCACCAATTTCAATTGCTTGTTTAACAATTTCACTTGCTTTTTGGTTAATACCATTTTCATAAAAATCTACATTAATATTTTCAGCTAATACTCTTAATTGTTCAATTGCTGCAGGTCTGTAAATATCAGCAGCAATTACCAATGGTTTTTTATTATGTTTATTTTTATAAAAATTTGCTATTTTTGCAACTGTTGTTGTTTTCCCAGATCCTTGAAGACCAACAAGCATTATTCTTGGTTGTTTTTTATTAATATTTATATCTTTTTGTTCATTACCAAATATATTGATTAATTCTTCTTTAATAACTCTTAATACAAAATCAGAAGGTTTTTCATTTTGATCTAAAATTTGTCCAACTACTTTTGTTTTAATGTTATTCAAGAAGTTCTTAACAACTAACAAATTGACATCTGAATCAAGTAATGCAATTCTAATTTCGCGTAATAAATCACGAATATCATCTTCACTAATAGTTGATGTTTTAAGTTTTTTTGCCATTCTTTTGGCAACAATACTACCTATTAATCCATTTAATTTCATATCTATTCCTTAAAGTTTTGGATTGGAATTGCACCAATCAATATCTTAAACAAAACATATGGCAGAGGTGATAGGAATCGAACCCATAAAAATGGTTTTGGAGACCATGGTTTTGCCATTAAACTACACCTCTATAATAAAAAATAAAAACTCAAAGAGTTTTTAAATTATATAATGGCAGGGGTGACAGGACTCGAACCCATAACAGGCGGTTTTGAAGACCGCAGTTCTACCATTGAACTACACCCCTACAACAAATAAATTATATATTAATATAATCGTTATTTTTTATTTATTTGATTTTCAAAAGCAACCACTAATTCATTTAAATTTTTAATTTTAACTAAAATTTCATCTGGTAATTGAACTTTTAGTTCAGATTCTAGTTTAAAAATTAAATTCATTAATGCTAATGAATCAATACCTACATCTTTTAGAGTTATATTTAAATTACTTGTATCTAAATTTATTTTATTTTCTTTAGCTATTTTATTAATAGTTAAAATAATATCATTTTTATCCATATTAATTCTTTCTTATAATTTTTAATCTAAATTTATAATAATATTCATTA
>CASFKH010000060.1 GCA_949295235.1 uncultured Ureaplasma sp.
AAATTAAATCATATTGAATTAGATTTTTTAAATAAAATAGTTAATGGTAATTTATCAATTTCAAATTTATATAAATTTTGAAATTCTAGCATTAATTTTGAAGATTTTTTTCATAAAATCTACCAATATTGAAAATATTTAATTTTAAGGAGTAATAAATATGAATAAGAAATTAAGCCAAGAAATAATTGCAAATCATTTAAAAACATGAGGATTTATTTTTCAAAATAGTGAAATATATAATGGATTAGCAAATTCATGAGATTATGGACCATTAGGTGCATATTTGAAAAATAATATTAAACGTTTATGATGAGATAATTTTATTCAAAAAACTGCTAATATATATGGATTTGATTCTGGAATTTTAATGAATCAAAATGTATGAAAAGCAAGTGGTCATTTAGATAACTTTTCTGATCCTTTAATTGATTGTAAAAATTGTCATTCAAGATACAGAGCAGATAAATTGATTGAAAATTCTAATCTAAATTTAAATGTTAATGAATCTACTCCAAATGAAGAGTTAGAAAAAATAATAAATAAAAATAATATTGTATGTCCTGTTTGTAATGAAAAAAAATGAACAAATATTAGAAAATTTAACCTAATGTTCAAAACTCATCAAGGACCAATTGAAAATGAAAAAAATACAATTTATTTAAGACCTGAAACTGCACAAGGAATTTTTATTAATTTCAAAAATGTTCAAAGAACAATGAGAGCTAAACTTCCTTTTGGTATTGGACAAATTGGAAAATCATTTAGAAATGAAATAACTCCTGGAAATTTTATTTTTAGAACATATGAATTTGAACAAATGGAAATTGAAATATTTTGTGAAGAAAATCAGGTTGATCAAATTTTTAACGAATATTTAGAAAAAGTAAAATCTTTTTTATCTAACGAATGTGGATTAAATGCAAATAATATTCAAATTAAAGAACATAGTAAAGAAGAATTAAGTCATTATTCTAAAAGAACAGTTGATATTATTTATAATTTTCCTCATGGATATAGTGAATTATGAGGGATTGCTCATAGAGGAAATTATGATTTAAAAGTTCATATGGATTATTCTAAAAAAGATTTATCATATTTAGATGAAAGTAATAATCAAAAAATAATTCCTAATGTAATTGAACCATCTGTTGGGGTAGAAAGATTACTATATGCAATTTGTTGTGATTCTTATTGAGAAGAAAATGTCAATGATGAATCTAGGGTTGTGATGAAATTCCCATACGAAATTGCTCCATATAAATTATGTATTCTTCCACTTACAAATAAACAAAAAGAATATGCACAAATGATTTACAATGAAATATTAAAACACAATATATCTGTAACATTTGATACAACTGGTTCAATTGGAAAAAGATATAGAAGACAGGATGCTATTGGTACTCCATTCTGTATAACTGTTGACTATGATTCAATTCCAAAAGGAACTGTAAGTGTTCGTTATCGTGATTCAATGAAACAAGAAATAATAAAAATTTCTGAGATTTTAAATTATATAAAAACTCATAAATATGACAAATAATATGAACAATAAATTGATTCAAGATATTAAAAAAATAAAAATTTCTTCAATTATTTCCCAATACTTATCAATTCATAAAAAAGGTCAAAACTATTTTGCAATTTGTCCATTTCATAATGATAAGCATCCATCATTAGTAATCAATGATGAAAGAAATATATTTAAATGTTTTACATGTAATACAAGTGGTGATGCAATTAAATTTGTAAGTTTATTTAAAAATATTTCTTATTCTAAAGCATTATTTGAAATAGCAAATAATTTTAAACTAGAATATGATTTAAATGAATCAGAAATATATGAAAATCCTCATCAAATAAACTATAATTTAAATCAAGATTATTTAAATCTTTGTCAAGTTTATTTAAAACAACCAAAATTTAATTATGTACTTGAATATTTAAAATCAAGAAATATTAATGATGAAGATATAAAAAAATTTAAAATTGGTTTTAATCCAAAAAATAATGAAAATAATATTTATGACATTTTAACAAATCAAAATATTTCTTCAAATGGAAATAATAGTTCATATAAACGAGAAACATTAATTGAAAATGGTTTAATTAATTTAACTCAAAATGGAGAACATATTGATTTTTTTCAAAATCGAATAGTTTTTGCAATATCAAATGAAGACAATAAAATTGTCGGATTTAGTGGTCGAACAATTAGCAATGAAACTCCAAAATATATTAATTCAGCTCAAAATTTGATCTTTAATAAAAGTCAAATTCTTTATAATTTTAATAATTTTTTAAAGTCTGAGCATCAATGGTCAATATATATTGTTGAAGGATTTATGGATGTTATTGCATTAGATAAAGCAAAAATTAACAATGTTGTGGCAACTATGGGGACAACATTAAGTTTAGATCACATTAATTTATTAAAAAAATATAAAAAAATTGAATCTGTTATTTTAGGTTTTGACAATGATGAAGCTGGAAAAATAGCTACAATAAAAAATGGATTAGTGGTAGCAAAACATTTCAATACATTCATTGTTATTCAAAATAAAGAAGAACCAAAAGATTTTGATGAATATTTAAATAAATTTGGAGACGAACAATTACATAAAAAGGTAAACGATATTGTTCATTTTAGTATTTATTATATGAAACATATAATTGATAAAATTGAAAATATAGCTGATTTTGAATATCAATTTAATTCAATTATTGTTTTTTTAAAGCAATATGGAAAAAATATATATATAAAACAATATTTAGATTTATTTTCAGCTCTAAAATTTGAAATTG
>CASFKH010000061.1 GCA_949295235.1 uncultured Ureaplasma sp.
TAATAGATCACCAAAGAAAGACTCTAAAATTGATTGAACACTATTACATAATTGGTCAAAATACTCTTTTACACTAATTACTACATCAACATCAGCACTAAAATTAATTAGATTATCAACTAAAAAATTGTAAATTGTAGGAATTGCATAAACTGTTGAATAGTTTTTTGTATTTATAAGATTATTGTACATATTTACAAAATCATCATATAAACTTCTATTTGTATTTGAAGTTTTAACAGTTTTGATTTGCTCAATCATTTTATGTTCTTTATCTAATAAAATAGAATTTACAGAATTATTATTTTCCTTTAATGATGAAATATAAAATAGTGGTGAATTTCCATCTCAACTACGAGATATATTTCCACTTGAATCAGTACTAAATTGATTTTTAGTGCTAGGATCTAATAAAAGTAGATCAAACAATCCGGCTAAAATACTAATTGCTTGGCTTCTGATAATCTGTTCTGGTTTATCATCACTTTCTTCTCATAAATCAGGATTTGTAATATTAGTTACATTTCCATCAGTTTTTAAAAAGTATGGTCCATACAAATTGTATTTTTCATTAACGTTTGCATCAACTACATATAAACTTTTATTATCAGTAGAAACTTTTTTTAAAACTGGTAAATCCTTCATACTAATATTTTCACTTAAATTACCTTCAATTTCTCCAGTTTTTTTATTGTATTTTAAATATGTATCATTTTGATTATTTTGCCCTTTAATCTTTAAATATTGATAAGCATTTGCACTTAAAAAGTTACTAATTTCATTAATAGTGTTTCCATCATTCATATAAATAGAATCAGAAACTGCGACTCTATTCCCATTAATATCATTGATAACTACTTTTTTATAATTACTTGAATTCGCTACCTCAGCTCCATTTGAAGATGCACAAGAATTGCTCAATATTTGTTCACTATAAATTTTATTTAAATATATTTCCAAATCTTGTTTAGTTTTAAAATATATTCCATTAAAATAATATCCTTTATGGATTTGCAAATATGATTTTTTGGCATTTAATTTTGCATCTTCTCCTCCTTCAAAATATCCACCATCAGAACGTTTATAATAGTAGCGTAGTTGTTATCAAATATTTGGTTAGTTTCAGTGTTAATATTGTATTTATACATTTCATTAATTGGAATTGATTTGTCTTCATTCAAATTATGAAACATATTGTTTGATGCTGCATTTTCAATTGTAGTGATTTGGCTACTAATTCAATTATTTAAGTCAAGTGCAGAATTGAAAATATGAGTAGCATTATTTGCACTTAAACTATATAATTTTTGATCTGAAATTTTAAATTGTTCACTATTAACTAGACTTAATGCATACTCATAAGCCTCATTACTGTTTACAAATTGTTTATTATCAAACATTACTGGTGAATTTGAATCTAAACTAACTATATTATTATTTTTAGAACTTGATTTTGTAGCAGAAACTGCTCCTAGTGAAACACCTGCTATTATTGCTGAACATGAAATTCCGATTAATGTTGAAAATAATATTTTATTCTTTTTCATAATTAACTCCTTAAGATAATCTAACTTTATTATTGGTTCAATAAGCAATGCTCATAAATAAGAAAATAATTGACAATTCTATAACAATTGAAGAAATTCATGCTGAATTGTAAGGTTGAACTTCAATTGTAAATATTTGATTAAAATTTCGGATATCAAATGACTGATTTTGCAATTTAATGTTTGCAATGTTGTTTACTAAATTTTTTAATTTATTATAAACTTGATTTAAAAAAATAACAGTTGGAGGATTATCAATAGTTAAATACTTTATTCAATCTTCCTGATTATTTATTTCGATTTCATTAAATTCTGATTTAAACATATTAAGATCACAATCTAAATAAGTTCCATCATCTTTTAATATATAAACTTTTACATTATTAGGATCATAATTATTAATTTGAACTAAATATTTAGTAAAGAAATTAATATCTTTCTCTGATGCAAATAAAGTTGAGTCATAAACAAAATTAATAGGATAAGTTAACCTTAATTTATTTTGAAATTCATTCAATATTGAATTATTTGAATCGACTAATATTAAATTAAAATATGTATCATTGTTAAATCATAAATAATTAACTAATTGGGATAATTCAGGTGAAATTTTGTCAGATATTAATCCAATTATATTTGAAATATTTCCTAATAAATATTGATTGTAATATCAAACATAAAATAAATTAGAATCAAAGTTGCCTAATAAATCAAATATGAAATCAATTTGTTTTTGATTAGCTAATTTATCTAGATCTCAAACACCATTGTTATTATTAGCGGGTTTTAATACATTATATATAGCACTTATCTCGCTAGGTTTATTAGCAATTGATGAATGATTATTGACAACATTAATTACACTATTTAAAATCATATTATTTAATTGATCAGCATTAAGGTTGAAAAAGTTATTATCATTCATATTCGTTAAAATATATGAATTGCCTGTATTTATATAATTTGATAAATTTTCAAAATGATTAGGAACATATCTAACTAAACTACCTGAATATTTTAAATAATTAAATAAATTAATATTATCATCTATTTTGCTATAAATTGCTTGCTGAGCAGCCATTGTAATATTACCAGGAATTAAATAATTAAATTTATTTACATAATTAATACTATTAACTATATCAGTGTTGGTGTTTGTATTTGCAAATTGATTAAAATTAACATTATAAGCATAAACACTATCAATTAATTTATTATTTGAATCAAATTGATAAATTTTATCATACTGAATTAAAGATGAATTATCATTTATATTCTTATCTATATTATTACATTTATTTGTATTTGATAATAGAAAATTGCTAATACAAGAAGTAATCGGTGCAATTAATACTACTAATAATGAAATTATTGGAGATCAAATTCTGCCTAACAATAAAGATAAAATTATTAAAATTGGAGTAAATACCAAAATATCAATAACTAAACCAATAAAATTAGAAGTAAAAATAGCGGCAATTGTATTATTATTAACATGTAAACCTAACATTGTAAATGTCGCTAATATACACATTGATAATCCCACTATTATTGCACATGAAGTTATAACAATCGTTTTTGCTCAAAACATTTGATTTCTAAAAAAGTTTTTGCCTAATAATTTAACATCACTTAAATTATGTTTATTTTCATTGAATAATTTAATTGATATAAATAATAGATAAATTATAATTAATAGCTGAAAAACAATTGCAATTATAAAAGAACAATTGTTTAAAAATTCACATCTTAAATAATAGGGCAAAATAATTGTAATTATAGATGATACTAAAATTAGTACATTTAATACAATAAAAACAATTGAATTAAATAATTGGTAAAAGTAATATTTTATTAATGGATTAATTTTTCTCATCTTTAAATATCTCCAGTTTACCACTATTTATTTCATTATATTTTTGTATAATTTCATCCCCATGAATAGAGCCTGAAAATTTGATTTGACCATTATCAATGATGGTTGCTGAATCAATATAGATTTTTAGTTCTTGTAAAATATGACTGGAAATTAAAATTGTAACGCCGTGACGATTAAAATATTGTAAGCATTCAAATAATACTTCTCTTCCATGTGGATCTAAATAATTTGTTGGCTCGTCTAAGATTATAAATTCAGGAGATTCAAGGATTATTCGAATTAATTCCACTTTTTTCTTTTGACCCGAAGATAAACGATTAGGAGATTTGTTAATACAATCTTGGATTTCAAATTCTCTTAATAATTTTGTAATTTTATCTTTGATAAATTTATCAGGTTTATTTAAAACTTGATATTCATTTTTTAAATATTGATATACTGATAATCCAGATGGAAATAATATATTGTCAGGGAAATAGGAAACAATTATATTTGAGTTTTTTAAATTAAAAAAATTCTTGTTGTTAATTAGGATTTTTCCTGATTGATTTTCGAGCGATTTAGTTAATATTTTAATTAATGTAGATTTACCAGCACCATTGCCTCCAATTAAACCATGAAATGATCCTTTTTGAATACAAAAAGAAACATTTTTTAATGCAAGTTTAGACTTGTTATATCTAAAATTAAGGTCTTTAACTTCTAATAAA
>CASFKH010000062.1 GCA_949295235.1 uncultured Ureaplasma sp.
AATATATAATAAATTTTCTTTTTCTTTATAATCTAATGAATCAATATGAATTGCAATTCCATATGGCACTTCATGGTTTAATAATTCTAAGCATTTTTCTCTAATTATTTCTTTTATTAAAAACTTATCATCATCTCATGAGGATGTGTTATCAAATTGATTAGGAGTTTTAAAGCACAAATAATTTTTTATTTTTGATAGTAAAAAATCTATATTATTATTTTTTAAACTTGAAACTGGAATAATATCAAGTGGGTTAATATATTTTTTAATTGTATTATATGTATTATCGACAAAATTATTTATGTTATCTATTAAATCAATTTTGGTAATAATAACTACTACATTTGATTTTTGATATATATTTAAAAAATTAAGTAAATCAATATCTTCATCATTAATTGCTCTACTTCCATCAATTAAAAAGAAAATTAGATCAACTTTTTTTAATATTGATTCAGATAAATTATTAAGATATATATCTAATCCATTTATTGGTTTATGATAACCTGGAGTGTCAATTAACAATAATTGAAATTGATCATTTTCAAATAATGCTTTAATAATGTTTCTTGTGGTTTGTGGTTTATTATTTGTAATTACAACTTTTTTACCAATTATTGCATTAATTAAACTAGATTTTCCAACATTTGGTTTTCCAATTAATCCAATATAACCTTGATATTTTTTAGTTTCAGCCATTATATCCATACCCGTGTTTTGCAAATTCTACAATTTGAGGAACAAATACTAAAAGTGCAACAATTATTGAACAAATTGCTAATATTAATGTGGAAGCAGCAGCAACATCTTTTATTTTTTTAGCACTAAAATTAAATTTAAATGAAACCATATCAACAAGGTTTTCAATTGTTGTATTAATCAATTCACTACTTATAACAATACCAATTACAACAATAATTATTGCTCAACTTGTAGGATTTAGTTGAAGAACAATACTAATTACAATTGTTATAAATGCAATCAATAAATGAATTACAAGGCTTTTTTCTTCTTTTATAGAAACTCTTAAACCTTTTATTGCATATCCAAATTTCCTAAGTATTTTATGAATTTTTGCATTAACATCCATTTTTTACCTCTTAATATTCATTATATTTAAAATTTTGTTTTGCAAATCAAACATTATTTTTTCCTGTTCTTTATTTATATGATCATACCCTAAAATATGTAACAATCCATGGGTAAATAAAAAGCAAATTTCACGCTTAAAAGAGTGATGATATTCAATTGATTGAGAACATATTTTTTCATAACAAATAAATATTTCACCCAATAAAACTAAATTTTTGTCATATTCATTTAATGCAAATGAAATAACATCTGTTGGTTTATCTATATTTCTATAATTTTTATTAATTTCTTGAATTTTAGCAATATCGACAAAGCTACAATCAAAATATAGTTCATTTTTTAAATTTAATTCTGTATATATTAAATTTGCAATTTTAACTAAATACTTTTTATATCTATATAATTTTTTATTAGCAACATCATAATTAAAATTGATATAGAACATTAAGAAACTCCATCATATTTTAATATAATAGCATCTCCTAAATCTGAATAATAATTTTTTCTTTTTCCAATTTCTTCAAAACCGTTGAATTTGTAAAATTCAATGGCATTTTTATTATGATGATTAACTTCTAAGAAAATTGGAGTATTAAATTTTTTAATTTCATTGATTAATTGTGAACCTATTCCTTGTCCTTGCATTTCAGGTTTCACTCCAATTTTAATTATTTCTAATTCTTTTTTAAGATTTAAAACAATTATATATCCATCAATATTTTCATTATTTTTAAATACAAAAAACATATAATTTTTATCAGAATACATTTTAATTAATTGTTGAATGTCATATTTACTATTAGGAAATAAAATTTTTTCTAATTCATATATTTTTTGTACTTCATTTAGCATATTTACTTTTTTAATCATTAAATAGCCTCCTTAACATAATTTGGTTCAACATTAATTCAATCTTTTTGATATTCAAAAAGGTCTAAATTTTTAATTAACAAATTTATTTTATTATTAATATCGATTTTTGAATAATCAAATGTAACCAAATGATTAAATTTTTTAAGATAAATATCTAATTCTGTATTTTTAATCATAATTGTTTTTTGCAATATTTTTTTATTTTCTGCAGCTTGAAAGTAAGTTTTATCCCCTTTTGCATCCATTATTGAAACTCCATTACCTAAATTTAAAGCTAACAATGAATCAATAGTAAATAATTTAACATTATTAAAAACTGAAATTATTGTCTTTGCCATATTCAATCCCGCTCTAACACCAGTAAAACTACCTG
>CASFKH010000063.1 GCA_949295235.1 uncultured Ureaplasma sp.
ATATTACTATCAAAGCTAATAAATTTAGCAATGGTGCAATTAAAGCAATTGAACAATCAAAAGCAAAATATGAAATTATAAAATAATAATTTCATTTTTTATTTATAATATATATAATATGGTTAACAACAAATACAATAGAAAAAAAAGATCAAAAACCTTTTTCGAAAAAATAGCAATTTTTAAAAATAAAAAAGTAATTATAGCAATTTTAGTTACTTTAGGTATTTTAATTCTTTTTAGAATTGGATCTATTATTCCAATGCCATTTATCCAAATTAGTGATTCATCAAATTTTGATTCAAATTCATTTTTACAAATGATGAATTTAATTGGTGGAGGTGGATTAAGTAAAGTATCAATTTTTGCAATTGCAGTTTCTCCTTACATTACTGCGCAAATTATAGTTCAGTTATTGTCAACTGATTTAATTCCACCTTTATCTAGGTTAGCAAAATCGGGTGAGAGAGGACGAAAAAAACTTGAGGTAATTACAAGATTGTTAACTCTTCCATTTGCTGGTATCCAAGCCTATGCAATTCTTAATATGGCAACATCTAGTGAAAATAGCTTTATCACATTTAGTAATAATTCTCCATTAGTTCAAGATAGTAGTTTATATTATTTCTTTTATATATCATTAATGATTGCTGGGACTTATATTGCTATTTTTTTAGGTGATTTAATTACTAAAAGAGGAGTTGGTAATGGAATTACATTAATAATTTTAGCTGGTATAGTTTCCTCTTTATTTAGTTCATTCCAAACTGTATATTTAAATTTACAAAATATATCTGTTCAAAATTCTGAATTAATATCAACAATTTCATTTATTGCATATATTTGCTTTTATATTTTAGTGTTATTAGCTGTAATATTTATTAATAATTCGGTTCGAAAAGTACCTATTCAACAAGTTGGAGGAAATTTTGGTAGAGATGTAGATGAGCTTTCTTATTTGCCTATTAAATTAAATCCCGCCGGGGTTGTGCCAGTAATATTTGCCTCTTCATTAATGACCATTCCAACAACTATTGCTCAATTTTTACCTTCAGATAGTAGTACTTCAATTTGGATTAACAATTATATTTCTTTAGATTCAATTAGTGGAATTGTAATTTATTTTGTTCTTATTATCTTATTTTCTTTCTTTTACAGTTATGTTCAATTAAATCCTCAAAAAATGGCTGAAGATTTTAAGAAGTCGGGAAGATTTATTCCTGGTGTAAAAGTTGGAGGAGACACTGAAAAATATATTTCCAGAATTTTATTTAGAATTAACTGAATTGGTGCACCATTCTTAGCAATTATTGCTACTTTACCTTATATTGTTTCTATAACATGTAGATATGTTTCAGATGGTTCTGTTAATATTCCAAGTTATGCAATCTTGGGAGGTACGGGAATTGTTATAATGGTATCTGCAACTATTGATTTATGACAATCAATTAAATCCACTGCAACTACAGTTAATTACAGTTATCAAAAGAAAGAAATTGAAAGTAATATTAATTCAGATAAAATTGATAGCAATAATAAGTTTTGATAATAGAAAGGAATTAAAATGAATATAATACTTGTTGGCGCCCCTGGGTGTGGAAAAGGTAGTTTGTCAAAGAAAATATTATCTTCTTATAATTTTAAACATATTTCAACTGGTGATTTGTTTCGTGATGCGATTAAAAAAAATGATGATTTTGCAAACCAAATTAAATCAATTATGGCTTCTGGCCAATATGTTCCAGATTCAATTACAAATAAAATAGCATCTGATGCTATAATTGACTCATTTAATAAATATGATGGGTTTATATTAGATGGATATCCTAGAACAATTGATCAAGCCTTATTTTTAGATACTATTGCTAACATTGATTATGTAATTTATTTAAAAATTGAGTCAAAAATATTAATTGATAGAATTGTATGTCGTCGTATTTGTCCAAATTGTGGTGCAATTTTTAATCTTAAATATAACCCAAAACCAAAAATCGAAAATATTTGTGATTATTGTGGATCATTATTGATGCAAAGAAAAGATGATAATTTAGAAACTGCAAAAGAAAGAATTAATATTTATTTTGAACAAACTCAACCATTAATTGATTATTATTCTAAAAAAGGAATTTTAGTTGAAATTAATGCTGATCAAACTATTGATGAAGTTTATAATGATGTATTGAAATCAACAAATTTATAAATATTCATTATTAACTTAAAACTACAATATTTAAACTTTTTTCTTATATAATATTTAATGGAAATAGTATGAACATTATTATTAAAACTCAAGATGACATTTTAAAAATAAAACAAGCTTGTGCAATTTGAAAAATTGTTAGAAGAGAATTACGTAAATTTATTAATGTTGGAATTTCTTTAAATGAAATTGATCAATTTGCAAAAAAAATTATTGAAGATAATGATGCTACATGTGCATTTTATGGTGCATATGGATTTCCAAAAAATATTTGTATTTCAGTGAATGATTGTATAATTCATGGAGTCCCAAACAATTATATTTTAAAAGATGGAGATATGATAACTCTAGATATTGGAGTTAAGTATATGAATCACATTTGTGATGCTGCTTTTACTATGATAATTGGAAATAATGATGAGGCATTTAAAATTAATAAAGTATGCCGTGATTCATTAAATGAAGTTGCAAAAATTTTAAAACCTGGTATTAGTAATTTAGAAATTGGAAAATTTATAAATAATTATGTTGAATTTCATGGTTATAAAGTAATTCATGATTTTACAGGTCATGGTTGTGGTAATCAATTACATGAAGATCCTATTATTCCAAATTATGTGAATTTTTATTTTCCAAAAGTTAATTTAAAAGAAAATATGGTAATATGTATTGAACCAATGATAATGACTGATTCAAATGAATATTATATTGATCCTAAAAATAATTGGAATGTATATAGTAAAAATCATAAATTAACTTGTCATTGAGAAGATATGTTTTTAATTACTAGTAATGGTTGCGAAATTTTAACTGCTGAAGATTAATGTGATACTTTCATTAATCATTTAATTAAAATTTTACAAAGTACTTTATATTAGTTAAAATCTTGGATTTGTCATTTCAAAATTCAAATTTTATCTTTTGATACATATGTTGAGTAGCGTAAGCTACATAAAGTATATAAATCTAAAAAGGAGATAAAAATGAAAGTTAGAGCATCTGTTAAACCCATTTGTAAAGATTGCAAAATTATCAAGCGTAAAGGTGTTGTTAGAATTATTTGTAAAATTAAAAAACACAAACAACGTCAAGGATAATATTTTTATTAAGAAAGGATCTATTTATGGCACGTATATTTGGTGTTGATATTCCAAATGATAAAAGAGTTGTTATATCATTAACATATGTTTATGGTATCGGACGTCCTACTGCTAAAAAAATCTTAAAAGAAGCTAATATTAGTGAAGATAAAAGAGTAAAAGATTTAACTGAGGATGAATTAGCAACAATTAGAAAAGTTGCTTCTAAATATACAATAGAAGGTGACTTAAGAAGAGAAGTTGCAATGGATATTAAAAGGTTGATGGAAATTGGATCATATCGTGGTATTCGTCATCGTCGTGGTCTACCAGTTCGTGGTCAACGTACTAAGACAAATGCTAGAACTCGTAAGGGTCCAAGAAAAACTGTCGCTAACAAAAAAATTGAATCTAAATAATAATCATTAGAAAGGAAGTTATATTATATGGCTAAAAAGAAAAAATTGACCTTTACTAATGGATGCGCCCACATTCACACAACTCGTAATAATTCAATTATTACAATTACAGATGAACAAGGTAATGTAATTTCGTGAGCTTCATCTGGTTCAATAGGATATAAAGGTTCTAAAAAGAAAACTCCATATTCTGCTGGAATTGCTGCTGAAAAAGCAGCAAAAGAGGCAATGGATATGGGATTAAAATCAGTTTCAGTTAATGTAAATGGAACTGGATCTGGTCGTGATACTGCAATTAGAAGCTTACAAGCAGTTGGATTAATTGTTACAAGTATTAATGATGTAACACCTATTCCTCATAATGGATGTCGTCCTCCAAAAAAACCACGTTAATTTATAATTTAATAGGAGATAAATAATGAAGAAATTTTCAAGATTTCAATTAAATGCTATTAATATTGATGAGAATGGTAATAGCGCAAGAATTGTATTACAACCATTAGAAGATGGATTTGGTACAACAGTTGGAAATGCATTACGTCGTATATGTTTATCAAGTATCCCCGGTGTTAGTGTATTTGCTGTTAAAATTCCTGGAGTGACTCATGAATTCCAAGCAATTAATGGTGTTTATGAAGATGTTGTACAAATTATTTTAAATTTAAAACGTTTAGTTGTTAAAGGTGATGAAGATATCTTGAGTGAAGATGAACTAAATTCAAAAACTTTAGAAGATTGACCAACATTAAAAATTAATGTTAATAAAAAAGGTGAAATAACTGCAAATGATATTGTTTGTCCGTCTGGTTTTAGTATTGTAAACAAAGATTTACATATTGCAACATTAACTGAAAATGTTAATTTTGAAATGGAAATATATGCTAAATGAGATAGAGGTTATAAGACCGCTGAGGAAAACAAGGAATTTGTTAATTTAATTTCATTAATTCCAACTGATTCAAACTTTTCACCTGTGTTAGCTTTTAATTATAAAATTAATAAAATTAAAACATCTAAATTAGTTTCAAGTGATTCTTTAGAAATTGAAATAGTTACAAATGGATCAATTAGTGCAAATGATGCCTTAGTAATTGCATCAAAAATCTTAATTTGTCATTTAGAACAAATTGTTAATATTAATGAAACATTATCTTCAAAATTAGAAATTTTAGGTAATGATGTTAATGAAAATACTAAAAAAAGTTTTTTCATTCCTATTGAGGATTTAGATTTAACTGTTCGTGCATATAATGCATTAAGATTATCTGGAATTTTAACTACTCAAGAAATTATTGATAAATCTAAGGCTGAAATTGCTAAAATAAAAAATTTAGGCCGTAAATCAGTCAATGAAATTATTCAAAAAATTCATGACCGTGGTTTAAAATTACGTGATGAATAATTAATTAAGAAAGGATAAATATGAGCTTTATTAACAAACCTGGTAAAACTCGTTCATGACGTAAAATGGTAACCCGTCAACAAGTTACTGACGTTATTGCATATGGACAAATTATCACTACTATTTCAAAAGCTAAAGAAACTCAACGTCATGTTGATCGCATAATAACTTTAGCTAAAAAGAATACATTATCATCAAGAAGATCTGCTGCTTCAATTTTATTGAAAAACAAAAAATATAGTAGAGATGAATTATTAAAAAAATTATTTAATGAAATTGGTCCAAAATATATGAATCGTAATGGTGGATATACTAGAGTATTAAAGATGGGTAAACGTCGTGGAGATTCAGTTGAAATTGCAGTTTTACAATTAGTATAAAATATAATAATACTCCTCATAAATTGAGGAGTTTTTTATTAAAATAATCCTAAATATTATCTTATAATAAGCTAATATTAGTTTATTAATTCAATTAACAAGTGCAACACTATAATTGCTAAAAAAATTATATTATAATTTTAATCATGTTAAAGTATGAGTGTATATCACACCTGACAAAATAAAGCTATCAATTTTATAAATTGGTAGTTTTTATATTTTATTTTCATATTCATATAAATCTTGACTATTTTTTCAATTCTATTCATTTGATTAATTTTATTTTGCATATCAGTAATGTCTAAATCTGTAATTTTAGTAAAATCAAATCCTTATTTATAAAAATGTTTAATAATTCTTTTAAAATGTTCATTACTTTCTTTTTGATATGAAGCATATGATTAACAATAATAAACTTGACAATCAAATTAATTTGTAATAATCAATTTTTTCAAATTAATACCATTGTCAGTTGTAATAGTTTTTACATTTAAATTATTTTGTTTTATTAATTTATATAGGTATGAATTAATTTTCATTGGATTTTTAGATTTTACCCGACTAATAAATAACATCCGAGTTATTCTTTCACAAGAAGTCAACAAATTATCAAATCCATTTACTTTCTTACCAATTATTAAATCTAATTCTCAATGACCAATTCTTTTCTTAAATCAATATATTTTGGCTAACTAAAATTGGTAAAACCAGATTATCTTTAAACTTAGAAAAAATTCCAAGTTTTCTTTTTCTTCCTTTTACATAAATTTTCTTAATATATCATTTTTGGTTAAAACTCATCTATATGATTTGATACAATTATAAATTTGTTTCCAACTAACATCTACTATTTCCATTTGTTTTAATTTATAGTATGTTTGTTTGAGCCCACAAATTTTTTTATTATATGTGTTGATGAATTTATTACTAAATTTTGAATATTTAATAAATAAATACTATGATTATGTCATGATTTTTCATAACTTTTTTATCAGCAAACACATAATCATATGTACTATAATAATATGTATTACGATTAATATGACGACTAATTGTAGTGGTGATCTATTTAAAATCTTAGCAATATATCTAATTGATTTATATTCAAAATTAAAAATTTTATCAATCAGATATTTTTCTTTTTTATTTGCTGTTGTTATTTTAATATATGGGAAAAATGAGCTGATCTTTCTAGCAAAAATGTTAATTTTTAATAAGTTTTTTTTAAATAACTAATTAATTTGAAATGTGTTTAGAATTTTGAGAAGTAGTTAGGCAAAATTTGCATGACTAATTTTTTAAGTTAAGGATGATTAATTTACTATTTTTTTTAAATTTTTTCAAGATTTTTTTTCTCTTCCAAATTTGGATTCTAAATTATAATTTAACTCAACTAAATCTGCACTTATATGAACTGAATTTAATAAAAAATACCCTCCAATTCCATACATATCAATTGGAGTGTTATTGTTATAAAAATTTTTCATATCTTCTAGATTAATACCACTACTTACAATTATTTTTAATTTTTTTCCACCATTATTATCTAATCAATCTCGAACAAGACAAACTAATTGGTGATTTACACCATAGTTTTTTTTATTTAATTTTAATAATGATTCGTCTATATTTATTTTGCTAGTATCAATTCTTACTCCATCAATTTTATCTAAGATATCTTTTATTTTTTCTAATTCTTCTATTACATTATTGTGATAATCTATTAATGCAATTGGTTTACTTTTATGTACTAAATAGTAATCTTCAATTGCTTTATGTAAATTTCCTTCATTTTGTTGAATTAGAGCATGTGGCATTGTTCCAATTACATTAACATCTTTATCATCTTTAAAGAATTCAATTTGTGCATCTGATGTAAATAATTTAATTCCTCCAATATAGGCGGGGTATGCATCAAAAGGTTGATTAAAATATGAATTTAAACGATCAGCCATATATATAATAGATTGAGAATCTTTCAAATATTTTTTCATGTTATATGTATTTGTAGCAACTGAACATCTTGAAGCTAAAATTCCATCTATTATATTTTCAAGATGTCCAAAATATTTATAATTTCCAATAATAACTAAAATAGGTTCATTTGAGTCTATAATATCCCCATCATTGTGTGCCAATATTTTTATTTTATTAAAATTGTCTTCTAAACAAAATTTCAACAATTGAATCACTTCTTCTATTCCACATACCATAATTGAAGAATTTGAGAAATGAATAAATTGCATTGAAACTATGTTATTTTTGTTTTCAATAATTTTAATTGTTTTTAAGAAATAATTAGTTGAAAAATAATTTTGTTTTAACCTATTATCAAATGAAAATTTAAATTTCATTTTTATTTCTCCATATCATTAGGTTTTTTAATTGGAGGATTAAAAGGATGAGCCATTTTATAACTATATGCTGTCATTGCAATTGAACCAATAAATGTTAAAACACTAAAAATTAATCCAATTCATAAAATTGCAGATAATTTTGGACTAAATTTAACATTTAGACGATAAATAGGATAATCTATTTTTAAATAATGTACTAATATTGGTAAACCAATTAAATTTATAAGTAGTGATATAAATGAAACATAAAATGTTCAATTGCTATAAATCTCCTTATTATCTAAATAAAAAATTGACAATATATATAGTAATAATGAAATTATTGAAAATATATCAAATATGATAAATGCAGAATTGATTATAATTGTTGTTTTAGAACTAAAAACACTTGCAATTAAAACAATTAATATAACTAAAGAAAAAACTAAATATAGAAATAACCACAATATTTCATATTTAGCTATTTTTTTAATAATTGAAAATAATTTTTTTTTATTCATAATTATTATTATATTATTTTATGAATACAAAAAACAAAAAACGAGACCTAATATTGTAGCAAATAAAATAAATGCACAACATGTTCAATTAATTGTTGAAATTAAATTACGTTTTTTCAAAGTTATAATATCTGATTTAATATTTAGATCAAATCAATAAATATTAACTATAAGCATGCAAATAAGGGATAATCCAATGATTATATAAACAATTATTATTAATGGATTTGAAATTAAATTTGAATTATTAGCAAGTAATTCAACACTTCCAATTCCAACATATACAAATAAACATAAAATATAAGCAAATACAAATGCAGCAACTAAATGAATTATTAAATTTTTTCATCCACCTTCTTTTTTTAATACAACCATTGTTGCAACACAAGGAGTATAGAAGGCAAACATAAATACATATGAACCTAATGTAGCAATAGGTAATGCAATATTTGAATTAGCTCCAAAAAATGCTTCATTAAAACTTGATCCACCAGTATTGAATGTAGTATCAAGTACACTTGCTGCAATTTCTTTTGCAGGTGCAGCTGCAATTAAAGATGATACTAAACGATAATCCTCACCTAAACCAATAGGATAAAGTAAATATTGAAATACTAATGAAATATATTGTAAAAAAGTAGCATTTTTATAATTTATTTCATGTGAATTTGGATCAATGATTAATCCTGAAACTGGAGATATATAATTTAATAAGAAAATTAATAAATTAACAATGAATACTACCGTTAATACTCTTTTTAAAAAATCATAAACTTCGAATAATATTTTTTTAATTGTCACTGTAAATGAAGGTAATCTTCACTTAGATAATTCTGTTAATAAAAATGTTTTAGAATCTCTAAATAATGATTTAGAAAATAACAGTCCCATAAATAATGCAATAAAACAACTTATAAAAGTAAATCCAATTCCAAATAGTCAAATATAAGAAGAATTAGTTATAAATTGTTGTGCAATTCACATAAATACAACTAACCTTGCACTACAAGAAACAAATGGAGATATAAGAACCATTATTGTTCTTTCTTTAAATGAATGAGAGTTTCTAGCCATCATTATAGATGGGATATTGCACCCAGTTCCTGTAATTAATGTAATTATACTTCGGCCACTAATTCCAAACCTGGATAATTGATTATCAAATAATAGCGAAACTCGAGCTAAATAACCAGTTTGTTCAATAATATAAACTAAACCTAACATTATTAACAAATATGGTAAGAAACCTAGAACTGTGAAAATACCACCTAATAATCCCTCAGTAACAAATAGTTGCAATCATTGATCAGTATTTCCATTTGAAGGCATTGAATCAAATATAATTGTTTTTAATTTATCAAATCCATTTGCTAATTGATCTGCAACATATCCACCAGCATAATTTCCAAATGTAAGATAATAAATTGCAAATATTATAATTAAAAATAATGGGATTCCAAATCATGGATTAAGTAACAAATTATCAAATTTGACAATTCTTTTTTTTCTGTTAAAATTTGTTGAACTAACTTTTATTCTACTAAATGCAAAATTGTATAATTTATCTATATATTCATTTCTAATTTTTTTAATTTCTAGATTTAAATTGTTAAAATTTAATGATTTATTTTGAATTAAATTATCAATTTTTGATTTAATTTTAAAATCATTAAACATGTTATGAATATAATAATTACCTTGTAAATATTGGATTGCTAAAAAACGTTTATTTACATTTTTATTATTTGGAATATAATTTATAATTTCTTCTATTAATGATTCAATTTCGTCACTATATTTTAAATTGAATAAGTTATTTTCTTTTTTATCTTGTAATAAACTATTAATACTTTGTTTAATTCCATCATTTTTAATAGCTGATACTAAATGTACTGGAACTCCAAGTTTTCTTGATAATTTAAATGGACTGATTTGAGCATCATTTAATTCTTCAATCATATTAATAACAATATCTTTTAAAATACCAGCTTCTAATAATTGAATAGTTAAATGCATATCTCTTTTAAAAGAACATGCACCCATAATATTTAAACATGAGATATAGTTATCATTTAAAATTGATTTAATAACTACTTCTTCGTCTTTTACAGTTGGTGATAATGAATAAATACCAGGTAAATCAATAATATTAACTTTAGAATTATTTCTTAAGTGACCTTGTTTTGAAGTTACTGTAATTCTATCAATATTCCCAACAGGTGAATTTTGTCAAGTTATTTTATTAAATATTGTTGAATTTCCGACATTTGGAGCACCTATTAATAAATAATTATCATATTTTTTTTTTTAAAAAATTTAGTTAAAAA
>CASFKH010000064.1 GCA_949295235.1 uncultured Ureaplasma sp.
AAAATCATAAAAATTATTTGTATAACAATTTATTAAATATGACACATGTCTTATAGATATACTTAATTGATTTACATTTATTTTTTTAAAACTTAAAAATGAATTATCAATTGTATTATTGTTAATATTTGGATTAATTTTAATATTTAGCAAAATATTATCATTTTTGAAAAAACAAATTTTACAAATATTTATAATATAAAATATAATTTTTTGATAATTTGATATTGAATTATTTAATTTATTTTTTAACGTTGTGCTAAATATAATTATTGAATTAATGAAAGTTAAAAAATCATGAAAAAAATTATGTTTTAAAACAAAATAAAAATTATTATATTTTGAATTTTTTTTAAATTCTAATATTATTTTTTTATTATATTTTTTAAAGTAATGATTGACAACTTTTATATTATTTTTGAATTTATTTCTTTTTAATATCATCATAATTATATATTTCTTCAATTTTTGATTTTAAATAATTTAATATCCCTTTTATTTGACCAAATTCAACTCTTGAAGGTCCAACAACTGATATTTCACGTTGTTGATTACCAATTTTAATACTTGTTGAAGCAATCATAATTGTTTGTTTAGGATTATTATTAGAAGGAAAACGAAACTCAATTTTAACATCATTTTTTTTCTTTTGTTGATCATTATCATGTTTAATTTGTTTTCAAATATTACCAGTTTCTAACATCTTTATTAATTTGTATAAAATATCAGGGTCAGAAAATTCAGGATACTGAAACAATGATGTCATTCCAACAACATTAGTTTTTTTAACACTTTTAAATGTGTAATCAAATAATTTTTTAATTACTTCACGAGTTATGTATTCATATTCGTTTACTTCATTTTTAATTATTGGTAGAATTTCTTGAATTTTATCCTCTAAATTGATTAATTTTGTACCAATTAAAAATTTATTAAATAAACTTATACACACCTTTGTATCTTCAAATCTATTTTGATTATTAATTTCAATATAGTTTTTATAAATATTACCTAAATTAGTAACTATTAACATTAATGAATTAATATCATTTAATTGAACAAGGCTTACCTCTCTTAATGATTCATCAATAAAGTAAGTATTGGCAATTGAAGGAAGACTTGTAATTTCATTTAAAATTACTAAACTGTCATTAATTACAGTATCAATATCATTTTCTCTTTTAATAAAAATTGATTCAAGTTTTTTTTCAATATCAATTGATATATTATCATCATTTGAATGTTCATTAAAGTAAATTAATGCTTCTTTACTTGGAATACGTCCACTTGATGTATGAATTTTTTCTAAATATCCATTTTTTTCAAGAATTGCTAATTCATTTCTAATAGTTTGTGGAGAAATTTTTGATGAGAAAACTTCCGCAATTAATTTTGAACTTATTGGAGTTCCACAATTACGATATTGATCAGCAATAATTTTTAAAATTTTAATCTGTCTATCAGTTAAATTTTGCATGATAATGTGATAACATAATATTATTATATTATATTTCTATTATATTTAAATTGGTGAAAAACATGAATTATAAAGATACATTATTTATTCCAAAAACTGAATTTGAAATGAAGGCTAATCTAAGCACAAAAGAACCGATAATTCAACAAAGTTGGCTAAAAAATGAAATATATCAAAAATTAATTAATAAAAATAAAAATAAACAATTATTTTTCTTACATGATGGACCACCCTATGCAAATGGTAATATTCATGTTGGTCATGCATTAAACAAAACATTAAAAGATATAATTGTAAGATATAAAAATTTTAGTGGTTATTTTTCTCCATTTATTCCAGGTTGAGATACACATGGATTACCAATTGAATTAGCCATGTTAAAAAAAGAAAAAAATGCCAAGGAAATGTCAATTGTAGATTTTCGCAATAAATGTAAAGAATATGCTTTAGAACAAATTCAAATCCAAACTGAACAATTTAAAAGAATTGGATTATTAACTGATTTCAAACAAACATATTTTACTCTAAATCATGATTTTGAAATTCAACAACTAAAACTATTTTTAGAAATGTTGAAACAAAAATTAATTATTAGAGATCTAAAACCTGTATTTTGATCATGAAGTTCACAATCTGCACTTGCTGAAGCTGAAATTGAATATGCTGAAGTTGAAAGTGATAGTGTTTTAATTGAATTTAAAGCACTAAAATCTGAGATAATTCCAGAAAATACATATTTTGTAATTTGAACTACTACACCTTGAACAATCCCATGTAATCTTGCAATTGCAATTAAACCAAATGCAAAATATATATTGATTGAATATAAATCAAAAAACTATATAATTGCAAATGAATTATTAAACAATTTTGCCCAAAAATTAAACATTGAAAAAGAAAAAATAATTATTAAAAAAGAATATAGTGCATCAGAATTGGAAAATTGTAAATATGAACATCCTTTATTAAATAAAACCTTACCAATAATTCTTGCTGATTATGTAAGTTTGGATGATGGAACTGGTTTAGTTCACAATGCTCCTGGGCTTGGATCAGATGATTATTTAGCTTGCAAAAAATATAATATTTTTCCTTTTGCTCCAATTGATAAATATGGTAAATATACATCTGATGTTGGAATTAATGATTTGATTGGAGTATTTTATTTAGATGCAAATGAATATATAATTAATGAATTATCTAAAAAATCATTATTGCTATTTCATCAAAAAATTAAACATACCGATGCCCATGATTGAAGAACAAAAAAACCTATAATTAGACGTGCAACTAATCAATGATTTGTAAATTTAAAACCTATTCAATCAATAATTATCGATTCATTAAATAAAGATGTAAAATCTAAAAATCCAAATGCAATTAATAGAATGACTGATATGATATCAAAAAGGGTTGAATGGTGTATTAGTCGTCAAAGAACATGGGGTGTTCCAATTCCAATGATTTTTGATGAAAATGATAATCCAATTTATGATGTTGAACTTGTTGAAAATATAATTAATATACTTGACAAAAATGGAACAAACGTTTGATTTGAATGACCAGTTGAAAAATTTTTAACTCCAAAATACAATGATTCTAAAAAATACTATAAAGAAAAAGATATTATGGATGTTTGATTTGATAGTGGTTCAACTCATATGATGTTCAAATTATGAGGTTATAATTATCCTGCAGACTTATATCTAGAAGGAAGTGACCAATATAGAGGATGGTTTAACTCTTCATTAATTACTGGTGTAATTTATAATAATTGTGCTCCTTATAAAGAATTATTACAACATGGATTCACATTAGATCAAAATGGATTTAAAATGTCTAAATCAATTGGAAATGTAATAAATCCTTTAGATGTTTTTAATAAATATGGTGCAGATATTTTTAGATTATTTGTTGCCTCAACTGAATATTGAGATGATCAAAAATTTGGTGAAACAATTTTAGGTCAAGTTAGTGAAATTTATAGAAGAATTAGAAATACAATTTTTAAATATTGTCTTTCAATGCTTGAAGGTTTTGATCCAAATAAAGATAAAATCTCAAATTTTGAAGATGAAGACAAATATATTTTGAATAAATTACATAAATTATTAATTTATATTGATGACAGTTATAAAGAATATAATTTTAGTAATGTAATAAAATCAGTAAATGAATTTACATTAGAATTGTCAAGTTGATATTTTGACATAATAAAAGATGCAATGTATTGTGATGAAGTGCGTTGTTTAAGAAGAAAACAAATTCAATATGTTATTTATCATGTTTTATGAAATATAATGATTGCTTTATCACCAATTATACCTCATACATGTGAAGAAGTGTACAGTTATCTTAAATTCAAAACTAAAGAATCTGTGCATCTTGAAAATTGAATTAATTTAAACAATTTTTGTGAAGAAATAGATTCTGATAAATTTAGTAACTTTTTTAAATTTAAAGATTATATTTATCATGAATTAGAAATTGCAAGAGATAATAAAATTATTAGAAAATCAAATGAAGCTGAAATTAAAATAAATAATAATCCAACTAATTTTAGTCTTCAAACATTAAAAAAATGATTAAATGTTGCAGAAATTACAATTGATGAAAAAATTGAAAAAATTTCAATTGAATTAACAAATAAAACTAAATGTGAACGTTGTTGAAATTATTTTAATCAAAACGATATGTTCAATGATGAAATATGCAATAGATGTAATACTGTAATTAATAAAAAATCATCATAAATTAACATAAAATATTAATTTTCTTATAATAACTAATTGGGGTTAGTGAAATTACTAATCCTTTTTTATTGTCAACAATAAAGTATAAATATTTATTATAATTGTCTGGAAAATGGTAATAATCATATAAATTATCACTAAATTCAGGAAATTGATTATTTTCTAAAAATTGAATAATTTTAATTCTAATTTGAAAATCATCATAGTTATTTCAATTTTTAATTCTTAATTTAGCTCTTGAAATTGCATGTGAGGTAACTTTAAAATTACTTTTTTGATAATAACTCATCGTTTTCTTTTATTATTCCTTTTAATCCATGACGTAATATATTTATGCCAGATAAATTCACTTGATTTCAAGGTAAAATAATATCTGCATTTGATTTTAATGGTTCAATAAAAGCCTTGTACATTGGTTTAACTGTATTTCTTCATTGATGAATTACAGAATCCATTGTTCTACCTCTCTCTTTTACATCCCTTAATATTCTTCTAATAAAACATTCATCCATTGGAGTGTTAACAAAAATTTTAAGAGAAGCAATTTTGTTAATATCTTCATCATATAAAGCATATATTCCTTCAAATATTATTACATTAACTGGGTTAGCAATCTCTTTTTTATCAATACGTTTATGAGTTACATAATTGTAAATTGGTAATAATGCTTTTTTTGAATCCATCAACGAAAATATTGCTTTTTTTATAAGTGGTCATGAGAATGAAGAAGGATGATCATAGTTAATATTTAAATTTCCATCCTTATCAAATTTGTCCTTAAAGTTTTTATAAAATCTATCTTGATTAATTATTAAACATGTTAAATCTGAAGGTAAATCTTGAGCAATTTTATTTGCAACTGTTGTTTTTCCTCCTCCACTTGGGCCATCAACTAAAATTAAAATTGGTTTTTTTGTAGTATACATATATTTAATTAAATTATATAAAAAAAATGTCAATTTATATTATGACATTTTTTCTAATTATTAGCTCTAGTTCTTGAAAATAAAACTCTAAACATAAAGAATATAAAGTCAATTACATATCCAAGAGCTGCAAAAATAAATATTCCAAATACAACAAATCAAGCAATAGTAAATGGTCCATTATTAACATTAAATGCATTATAATTATCATTATAAACGCCAACTTTGTATAATAATGAAATACTATGATTAAATGTTATTAAATCAAATTTATTAATTAAGCTAATAATCATTAATATAATTGTTGAAATTGTCATTGGTAAATAGTATTTAAGAACCTTATTTTTTTTACCAATTTTAAAACTTAAATTTTTCACAATTATTATACTTAATATATTAAGTGAGGTAATAGCTGCAATTGCAGCTAAAATGATTATTCCTCAGTTAGTAATATGATTATCACTATTCCACATTGAGAAAATTTGAAAATTTTTATCAAATTCAGCTACTTTAAAATTTGGGAATAAAGTTATTACAAATGTACCAGCAAATACACCAAAGTTTAATAAAAATAAAATTACTA
>CASFKH010000065.1 GCA_949295235.1 uncultured Ureaplasma sp.
ACAATCATATGCACTAGTTAAATTATTATATACCAATTGATCTTTTTCCAAAATCTAAGTTAATAGCCATATATTCTATAGGATTAATATCAAGTTGTTAATTGGTTTATGGTATTTTTATCTTCTAATTTAAATCCAATATATCTACTTCTAATTTTTCAATCTACTAAAAAACTAAAAAGTAGTAAGAATAATAAAGCTATTTATTTTTATTTTTTTCAGAATTTATATAATTAAGTAGCTTATTAACATCAGAATACATTTTAAAAGAGATATTTTTATTACCTTCAAATATTTTTCACCACATAAAATTTTAAATGATTCATTGAATCTTAGCTCATCGTTATCAACAGAACCTTTAATTTCAATTACATATTTATCCTTATTTTTATCATTAATTTTTAATGCAAAATCTGGAATATAATTTCCATTAGGCATTGGAATATGATATCAATATGGCAATTTTAATATTGTTAAAACATTATCATTATTAATAGCATCGTTTAAAAAATTATATTCTTTTTGAGATTGTAATTTTGTATATTTATATAATGTTTTATGAGAAAATCTATCAATATTAATATCATCTAAAATATATAAAAATTTATCATCTAAATATATAGAATCAATGCTTGAGAACAATTTATCTTTATCATAATTTTCATTTGTATCAAAATATGAAATTTTATATGAATTTTTAACATTCTTAATTGAATCAATTAAAATTCTTTCAACAAAATAAGGATTATCTTTAACTTTTTCAACTAGATTTGTGTTTAGAATTAAATCAATAAGGGAAGATTTTTTAATATTTAATGTTTGTACTAAATTATTAATGATTTTAGGAATCACCTGAAAATCAAATTCAGATTCTAAAGTAAAATTATTCGAAATAATTTCATTTTTTATTTGAACACCTTTATCTCTATTAATTTCAATATTAGAATGTTTTAAAATTAAATTTTTAGAAGAATATAATTCTATTTTTTTATTAATATTTTCCTTAATTTCATTTAAATAATCTTTGTCATTAAAAATAACATTTAATTTTTTTTATTTTTGAAATAGAATTTCATAAATCTAAAAAATCTTTATTATTTTTAATTGATTGATTAATTGAATTTTTCTTATAATTTTTAGCATTCTTTATTTTTATGAATCTTTTTGACAATATATTTTTAATATGATTATTGATTTCATCACAATAATTATCAAAGAGGTTTTTACCAATTTCTAAATATTCATATAGTTTATCAGTTGGTAGTTTTTGATTATCGATAAAATTATTAGCGATTAGATTCTTGTATATTTCAATTGATAAATTTAAATCTACTATATGATCTAATACAAAAGAATTATTATTTAAATTGAAACATGAGGTTTCATCAATAAATTCAGTTTGTAATTCTTTTGCAAATTTAGCAAAACTTTCATTAGAAAATATTGTTAATCGATTTATATTTGGATTTCTAACTCTATTTCCATTTTGATCTACACACAATCTCAAACCACGTCCAATTTGTTGTCTTTTCTTTATTGTTGTATTTGACTTAGATAAAACATAAATTTGAAAAATATTTGGATTATCTCAACCTTCTTTTAATGCAGTATGTGAAAAAATAAATGAAACTGGTTCATTAAATGATAATAGCCTTTCTTTATCTCTCATAATAAGGTTATATGCTAATTCATCATCACTTGATTTTCCTCCTTCTCCATTATTAATTTTTGAATCTTTAAAATGTTTTTTCTTATCAATTGCAAAATAACCGTTATGAACCTTAGAAGCATATTCATCTATATTAATATTTTCAAATAAAGATTTATACTTATCCCTTTTTGCAACAATTTTAAACATCGTTTCAAATATTTTTCCATATTCACCTAATTCATAACTATCATCATTATATATGCGATAATTTTTAACTTCATCAAGAAAAAATAGACTTAAAACTTTTATTCCATCTTTTTTAGCATCTAATTGTTTGTCCAAATGGGTTTCAATTAATTTTTGAATCATCTTAGTAATTATGGCCTTATCATCAGTTTTATTATTTGATGAATCAATTTCTAATTGCATTCCGTTATGAAAAGCTACATAATTAGTTGATATTTCTTCAATTAAAAATACTTTATGTTCTTCTCTTAAAGATTTTGAATAAATATTTTGTCCTACAAGAAATTTTGATTTCTTTTTATTTCCATATTTATCAAAATATGAAATTGTAGTTGAAGAACAATTTTTATCAATTTTAACAACATATATTTTTGAGGTATCATCATTTTTAATTTCATAACTATCTACTTCGATTTGTTTTACAAGTTTTCTTTCATATGCATCAATGGGATCTAAGCGATATACTAAGTTTTTAATACTATCTTTTCTAAAAGTAGCTGAATATCTTAATATAAATAAAGGATTTAATGAATATATAACATTCATTGCTTTTTCAGTAGATACCGTTGTTTGCGGTTCATCAATAATTACAATAGGATTAGTTTTATTCACTAAATCAACCGGTTTATCTCCTGCTAATTGCTCTTTGTAATTATTAAATATATTTTTTTCTTTTTCAAAATTTTGAATATTGATAATCATTATTTCAATATCAGAGCTAGTTGAAAAATTTCTAACATCCGACAGTCTAGATGAATTGTAAACAAAATAATGATAATTAACATTATTATATAAATGTAAAAAATGATTTTTTGTGATTTCTAAATTTTTTAACACTCCTTCACGGATAGCAATAGTAGGTACAACTATAACAAATTTAGTAAAATTGTATTGTTTGTTTAGTTCTAAAATTGTTTTTAAAAATACATAAGTTTTGCCAGTTCCAGTTTCCATTTCAATGTCAAAAATTAAATCATTTTTATTATCAATCTTTTTGTCATTAATTGGAAGATTATTTTTTAATTGAATAGATTTAATATTCTCATTTATGATATCTAAATAATTTGAATTTAAAATATTGTTTGAGAAACCTCATCCTTCATCTAACAAATTATTAATGCTGTTCATTAATACTTTAGTTTTGTTGGTTTGAAGAGTTTTAAAAATATTAACAACTGAATTTATAGCATCATTTTGATAATCTAAATTAGAGTCAAATTTAATAGTCATTAAATTATTCATACTTTTACATCTCCTGATAATTGTTGTAAAGTACGCATACATCTATCTTTATCTAAATTTGATCCAAAATTATCATCTATTAAATAAACTGATAAATATCCAGTTGAATTATTTAATTTATATATTTCAGTAATTGTTTGTTCAATATTACTATATTTATTATTGTCAATACAAAATACAATTCTATTTGTATCTTCAACATATACAATATTATTTAATATTTCCTTTTTAATTATTTTGGTATTTAAACTTAAACCTTCTTTAAGAATTAATTCATATAATAAATTAATTGGTTTTCAATTATCTTTTAATGAATTTTTAAAATTAAATAATGATTTTTGTAAATCATCATTAGGAACAAATAAATTAAAATTTGTATTATCTAATTCAAAATATTTAAATCCTTTTGAATTATAATCATACATTTGGATTGACTTTTTTATTCTCTCTCTAGTGATGTCTGATATATATTTGTAATTAGATATTATTTCTTGCTTATTTATAAATTCAGGAATTTGAATAAGAATAAATTTTCTATTACCATTATCTTCTTTATTCAACTCCATTACTGATTGTCCAGTTGTTCCACTACCTGCAAAAAAGTCTAATACTAAGGCATTTTTATTATCAAAATTCTTAATTAAATTTTTAATTAATTTTATAGGTTTTGGGTATGAAAAGAATTCTTTTAAACCTAAATTTGAAATATCTATATTTCCATCTCTTGTAGTTCCAAAATCATCATTTAAAACACTACGTAATTTTAAATATCTTTCAATTTTCTTAGTGGGGTCTTTATATGAAACTAATTCATAAGTTTTTACTCTAACATTTCAAATATCATTCTTGTTTTTTTCAAATACTATAAAATCGTTATCTTTTGCAATTTTGAATGATTCCTCACTCATCATTCAACACCAATCATTACGACTCATTTTATTTGATCTACGAGAAAGGAATTCATTTTCACTAACATGACCTGGGTATATTTTTGTACCATCGGGTGCAATAATGGGATAATCAAGTGAAGGAGTATATGTTAGTGAGGCCCAATCGAATTGTTGCAAATTATATTTTCCCCGCTCTTTTATATATTTATCTTCAAATTTATAATCATCACAAGTTTTTAATGTTCCAATTAATTTACAATTAATCTTGTTCTTGCTATATATATATATTCATGATCTATAGCAACATTTTTAGCATCATTGCCTCCGCCTCTTCTTGCTTTTCATACTAAATTTGAAACAAAATTCTCTTCCCCAAATATTTCATCACAAATCAATTTTAATCTAGCTTCTTCATTATCATCTATTGAAATAAATATAACTCCATCATCATTTAATAATTGTCTAGCCAAAATTAAACGAGGATAGATCATATTTAATCAATTAGTATGATATTTTCCATCAGATTTTTGGTTTGATGTTGTTTTATTGCCATTTTCATCAATTTGCCCAGAGCTGATTTTGTATTCAATATCAGATTGAGCAAACTTATCATTATATACAAAATCATTACCCGTATTGTAAGGGGGGTCAATGTAAATTACATCAATTTTATTAGAATAACTTTTACGTAAAACTTTTAATACTTCTAAATTATCTCCTTCAATAATAATGTTGACATTATTATCAAAATCAACACTTTTTTCCATATTAGGTTTTAATGTAGAATTTGTAGCTAAATTTGCAAAAACTTTTGCATCATTTTTACCAACTCAATTGAGTCCAAAAGTTTTATCAGATTCATAATTTTCACTTAGACCTAAAGAGTCTAATAATCTATCAATACAAAACTCATTATCTATAAAACTTTCTGGAAATAAATGTTTTAATTGATTAATTTTTTCTTCATTTAAATTATTGGAAGAATTTTCAAATTTATATATTTTTGCCATATTAATCCTTAATATTCATATTTTATAAATATAGTATTAACTATTTATTTCTTTTTTATAATATTGTTTTTTTCTATTTTCATTCATTAATTTTTCGATATGTTTTCTTTTATGCTTTTGTTTAATTTTATAAATTTCTTTTTTTAATTTTTTCTTATAACCTGGTTTTATATTTTTTTTAGTTTTAATTACTAAAGATTTGATTTCTTGTTCTTGTTCTTGCTCTTCATTTATCATTGGTTTATAATATATTTTTTTCTTAGTTTCAATTAAATGATTGTCTTTTATCAATAATGTTTTAAAATTAATTCCTTTATTCAATAATATTTGGATTTTTTTATTATCATTGTCATTATATAAAATATATGAATAACCAATATATTTATTTCTGCCACATCTACCAGCTCTGTGGATATATCAATTTAAGTCATCAGGTAAATCTCAATTAATTATATGACTTGCCCCATCTATATCTAATCCTCGGCTAGCCAAATCACTACATACAACAAATTGAAATTTTAATTTTTTAATATTTTGATAATTGTTTTTTCTCTCTCTAGTTTTAAGTCCACCATGTAAATTAATCACATTTCTATTTTGAGTTAAAAGATATTTATAAATTTCATCCGAACTATTTTTAGTATTTGTAAATATTAAACATAAATAAGGATTAATTTGGTTTAATATAACACTTAAAGAATGATATTTATCTTTTGATTTAATTAAGTAATGTGTGATATTTTCTTTATTAAAACTATTTTTGGATGAAACTATTTTTGTATTTTTAAAATATTGTTTTAAATTTGAACCTAATAAATCATGAACAGTTGCACTGAATGCCATTTTTTGAATATTATCTATATTTTTAAAATAATCAAAAATTTTAAATATATCATTACTAAAACCAAGATCAAATAACATATCAGTTTCATCTAAAACTATTGAATTCAGATATTTGAAATTTAATTTGTTTAATCTTGCAATTTCAATAAATCTTTTAGGAGTGGCAATTATAATATTAGCATTAATTAAGTTATTAATTTGCTTATTAATATCTTCTCCTCCAATTAAAAGTGTAGTTTTAAATTCAAATTGATCATTTTTAAAAAGATTAAAATTTGAATAAACTTGTCTTGCCAATTCACGAGTAGGAACAATAATTATGGATTGAAGAAAAGTATTGCATATCAAATTGTTTAATATTGGAATTATATAACACATGGTTTTCCCT
>CASFKH010000066.1 GCA_949295235.1 uncultured Ureaplasma sp.
AAAAGCTGCAGCGACACCTGCTGACTCTGTTCAGAATAAAGCCAATGCAAATTCAATCCTAAAAAAGATGAAACAATTAGTTTCTGCTTCAAAATTAATTGAAGCTGGTGCTCATATTGGTTTAAATCCACGTAAATGAAATCCAAAAATGAGTCCATATATTTATGCTAAACGTTCAAATAATCATGTTATTGATGTTTTAAAATCTTTGATATATTTAAATAAAGCATATTCATTTATTCAAGAATTAACTAAAAGTGGTGGTCGTATATTAATTGTTGGAACAAATGGTAAATTAATTAAAGATTTAATTAAGGATGAAGCTAAAAGAGGTCAATCATATTATATTACTCAAAGATGATTAGGTGGAACACTTACAAATTTCAAAAATATTTCTAAATCAATCAAGAAACTAAATGATAATATTCAATTACAAAAAACTGGTGAAATTGATAAATATACTAAAAAAGAACAAATCAATATAAACAAAGAAACTGAAAAATTATCAAAATTTTATGGTGGTATCCGCACAATGCGTAAACTTCCAAATGCAATCCTTGTTTTAGATCCAGATCATGATGCAAATGCCGTTGCAGAAGCTAATAAACTTAATATCCCTGTAATTGCATTAGCAAATACAAATGCTAATCCTGATGTAATTGATTATATAATTCCAATAAATAATCATTCAATTAGATCAATTGCTTTAGTTTTAGGTGTTTTAATGGATGCAACATGTGAAGTTAGAAATGAACCAGTAAAATTTGTAGGAAAATCTGATGATGAAATAGTTTTACCTGAAACTCAAAGCAAACGTCGTTTTAATGGTGAACCAATGCAAAAGGCAACTGTTAACCATGATAAGTCTTCTTCAAGACAAACTTCAACTAATGAGTAAATAGATAATTAAGAGACTTTATTGTCTCTTAATTTTTTATAATATTAATAGGAGAATATTATGAAATTATTAGAAGATCTAAAATGAAGAGGAATTTTAAATTCTGTTACAAATGAAGATAAGTTAAATTCTGCAATTATGCAAAATAAATCTGCTTATATTGGTTTTGATCCAACGGCTTCAAGTTTGCATCTAGGAAATTATGTAATGCTTATAATGGCTAGACGTTTACAATTATATGGAATTAAAACCTATGTTGTTGTTGGTGGTGCAACTGGAATGATTGGTGATCCAAGTGGAAAGTCATCTGAAAGAATTTTATTAGATGAAGAAACTATATTATGCAATAAAAAAGCTATTATTAAACAATTAGAAAAATATGCTTCTAAAAATATTTTAGACAATTTTGATAATTTTAAAGATATGAGCTTTTTAACGTTTTTAAGAGATGTTGGAAAAAAAGTAAGCATCAATTATTTATTAGAAAAAGAAATAATTAAAACTAGATTAGAATCAACAGGTTTATCATTCACTGAATTTAGTTATAATTTAATTCAATCATATGATTTTTTGCAATTCTATAAAAATTATGATGTTGCAATTCAAGTTGGTGGTAGTGACCAATGAGGAAATATCACTGCTGGAATTGAAATGATTAGAAAAACAATTGGTGAAAATAATTTAGCTTGCGGATTAACATTGAATTTATTAACTAATAGTGATGGAAAAAAATTTGGTAAATCTGAAAAAGGTGCTATCTTTTTAGATCCAAACTTAACATCACCTTATTCTATGTATCAATTTTTAATTAATCAATCAGATGATGATGTAATTAGATTATTAAAATTCTTAACCTTATTAAATAAAGAAGAGATACAAGAAATAGAAAATATCCATTTTCAAGCCCCATTTAAAAGATATGCACAAAATATGCTTGCAAAATGAATTGTTGTAGATATTCATGGTGAACAAACCTATAATAGAGTAAAAGAAATTTCATCCATATTATTTAATGGTGATATTAAACAATTAAATATTAATGAATTAAAAATGACTTTTGAAAACGTTCCTTCTACATCTATTGATTGCGATGAGATGAATATTGTTGATTTTTTAATAGCAAGTAAAATTGTTAATTCAAAAAGAGAAGCAAGAGAATTAATTACTAACAATTCAATAATAATTAATGGAGATAAAATTAATGATTTAAGTTTTATAGTTAAAAAAAGTGATGCATTTAATAATGAATTCACAATAATAAAGAAAGGGAAAAAGAATTATTTTTTAACTAATTGACTTTAGTATTTCTTTTTTTAAAGTATATTATTAATCAAACAATTAATACTAAAATTGTCACTGATGAAATTCCAATTAAAACATAAAATCATGGTTGTTTATAAAATGGTTTTTTGTTTTTTATTTGTTCTTCATCATTTCCTTGGTTTAGTTCATCATTTGTATTTGAATTTTGATTTTCATTATTAAATACTATTAATCTTCATATTTGATCACCATTTTTTGTATTAATACATATTTTATAGGTTCCTTGATTTTCTATATTTAAAGTTATTGATTTATTGCTTACTAAATCAATGGATTGATATATTTGATTATTTGAATCATAAACAGTATATGAATATTCATTTATATAGTCAAAATCATCTATTGTTATTTGTTTAGAAGCTGTATTTATAATTGGTTTAATAAAGTATTGATTTGATCATATAATTTCTTTTCCATCTTTACTAGAAGCATTAAAAATAAAAGATGATTCATTATTTAAATCAATTTTAATTTTTTTATTCGCAGAATATAAATTATATTTTTTATTTTCTTTATTGTATTTATATCATGCTCAATTAATTAAATTACTATCATCACTAATTTCATTTTTATAGTATATAGTTGATTCTAGATTTATAGAATTGTCATTATTTATACTAGTTGATACATTCAATTTTAGATTATCACTTACATGGATATTTATAATTTCTGAATTAATATTTTTTTCTTCTGGATTATATAAATTATTTTCATTTGTAATCTTACAATTTATTTCAACTTGAAATTTGTAATCTCCTGGATCTAAACTTATATCAAGAATTTGGTTTCCATTGTTTGCTAGTTCAATTCATTTATTGTTCATAAATACTTTTCACTTATAGTTTACAAATAACAAATTTGCATCAATATATTTATATATATTTTCATCAACAAATGATAGTTTTAGTGAAATTTTTTCACCATATGAAATATTAGTTTTGCTTGCAGTTAAATTAACTGCAATATTATTAGGTACAACACATAATCTAAATGGATAGGCACTAAAAATATGGTTTTGAATCCCTAATGTTCCCCCTGATTTATAATTGTATTGTAAATTATAAAATCCTTCATTTGCATATGAAACTGATTGTAATACTAATGCATTTTTAATGTTGTGTGAATTTTGATTTTTTAAATCATCTCCCCAAAAATTTAAGCACTTCAACTTTTATATTGATCATATGAATTATTATTAAAATTTGAATTTAAATTATGATCTTGATAAAAGTATCATTCATTTCATATGCAAAATTGATTCGATCCATTTTGGGTTTCAGAATTAAATTTAAATTCAACGTTATCTCCAGCTCACACAACTGCTCTTTTGTTATTAATTGAATCACCTCTAAATCCAACAGTATTTGATCTTGGTTGAATATTATTTAATTCAATTTGATTACTACTATTAATTATTGAATTTGAAAAACTTAAAGAATAACTTAAATATGGTAATAATTTTATAAGTTTCATTTAAAAAACCTCCATTATTAAATAATGTCAGTTTTTTAATTTTTACTACTTTTTTTTATTTCTTCTCGCATTTTTAAATAGTTATTATATCTATTAATGTCAATTTTATTTAATTTAACTAATTGTTTAATTTTGCAATCAGGTTCATTGATATGTAAACAATTTGTAAACTTACACATTGATGAATATTTTCTAAAGTCAAGAAAACTTTTAGATAGTTGTGCAGGGGTTAAACAAATATTAATTGAACTGAATCCTGGAGTATCAATAAACATTCCATTTTTAGTTAATATTAATTGATTACTTGTTGTAGTATGTTTTCCACGATTTAATGCTTTTGAGATTTCTTGAGTTTTTAGTTTTAATTCTGGATCAATTTTATTTAATAAAGTTGATTTACCAACTCCTGAATTTCCTACTAAACATATGATTTCATTATTAAAATTATATTTAATTTGCTCTAAATCAACATCATTATTTGATCTATAAACTGTATATCCATTTGATTTATATATGTCTATTATATTATCTATTTTTAATGTTTCATTTTCATTAAGTAAATCTAATTTTGTGAAACAAATAGTTACATTATCAATTTGAGATTGATAATAAGCAATTAGTTTATCTAAAAGAAATAAATTTAAATCAGGAGATTTAATAGATTGAATAATTAATATTTCATCAATATTGGTAACTCTTGGTCTAATTAAAGAATTTTTTCTTTCATAGATTTGTTCAATAATAAATGTATTATCAATTTTTTTTATTTTTACATTATCCCCAACTAATGGAGATATTGATTTTGATTTATGACGAAAAATTCCTTTTACATTTGCAGTTAAAATTGATTTATCTTCTAATAATATTTTTGCTTTTCCACCTATAAATGAAATGATTTTTCCTTTAGAATACATTTGTAGCAAGTGCTAATATAGTCAAAATTAATGCCAATAAAATTATTATAGACATGGAAGCAGAAATAAGAATTAAATATTTTTTAGAAAATAATTTATGTGTTTTTTCAACTATTATTGGAGTTTCTTTTTTGACTTGAATTTCATAAATACGTTTATTATCAGGACAAATTAGTTCTGAATTTTGAATTACTTCTTTTTTTAAACAATTTTGTAAATCATATTCTAATTCATCATCATTTTTATAACGTAAATCAATATTTTTATCCTGAGATGCAGTACATTTATAAATAATATTATCAATTGTAACAGGAATTTCATAGCGGTTTTTTGATAATATTGGAATATCATATTTTTTTCAAAAACCAATTTTTTGCGCATCATTAAATGTATTATTATAAAATGCATTAAATGGTAATTTTCCAGAAAGCATTTGATATAAAATTACTCCAATAGAGTGAATATCTAATTGAATAGAAACAATTTCATTGAATTGTTTAATTGATTCTTTATCCCCGTATTTAATTCCATTCCTAATTTTACTATTCAATTTTAAAATATCAGGACATGAATAAAGGGGGCTACAAAATATATCACCTTCATCAGTGATTGGAATACCATTATTATACATAGTTGAAATTCCAAAATCAATTAATGTTAATTTTAGTTTTTCATCTATGATTATATTTTGAGGTTTAATGTCTCTATGAATCATTGGTAATTGACCATAAGATGTATGCATAATTTTTAATGCTTGAACTAATTGCTTAATTAAAAATATAGCTTCATATGCAGAAAAAACCTTACCAGATTTTAAAATTTCTTCTAATGACTTTCCATCTATTCTTTCAAGAATTAAATAAAGAAAATTATCATCAATATAATAATCATATAAATTTACTAAATGACGATCATAATAAACATTATTTTTAAATAATTTCAATTCATCAAAGGCTTTTGTGTAGTTTGAATTATTAGTCTTTTCTAGCTTTATTACTTTAACAATTTTATTAACATTATCAAACTGAGATTTATTTAAGTCTTCCACATTAAAAATAGAAGATAATCCACCATCTCTTCATCAACTTATAATTTTATATTTTTTAAGTAAAGTTTTGCCAATAAGATTTTGTTTTTCTTGATTATCTAACCTCATATTTCATAACTCCTATAGATGCATCATCAGTGGTTCTATTTTCCTGGGCATTTTTTAAAAATATTTTACATATTTCAAGTGAAGTTTTATTTTTAAATATAAAATTCTTAATTGTTATAAATTTATATATTCCATCTGAACATACAATTAAAACATCATCATCTTTTAATTCATATTCAATTTCATCAAATCAAATTTCACTTGGACTATTTGCAGAAATATAATTGACTAGAGAATGCAAACATGCTTCACCTTTTTGTTTACGAATTAAATCAACATCTTGGTTAGTTTTTATTAAATAATTTAAATATGTATGATGGTTAACTAATTGCAAACATTTTCCATCACTATTGCAAACCATACACATTGAATCACCTAAATTCATTACTAAGACATTTTTATTTTTTATATCAACAATCGCAATACATAATGTTGTTGACATGTCTTTTAATAATGGATTATTTTTAATTTCTAACTTATATGCATTTTTAATTTCTATAATAGATTGAGTTAATCAATCATGCCAAGAAGTTTTTTTAGATTTTTTTTTAAAATTGGTCATTATAATTTGTGAGGCAATTTGTGAAGCAACTTCACCTCCATAATAGCCGCCAATGCCATCACATATAAGCAAAAATCCCATTTTTTTCAAACGGTTATAATATGTTAAAACTCTATCTTGATTATTGATGTGAGTTGGTCCAATTTTAGAAATATTTTCAAAGCTAATTTTTTTCATTTTGTGCCCTTAATTGTCCACAGGCTGCAGAAATGTTTCCGCCCTTTTCCTGTCTAATAGTTGTTGTAATTCCCTTTTTACGAAGTATATTTTCGAAATTCTTTATATTTTGACTTCTTATAAAATTATGTTCACTAATATTATTATATGGTATCAAATTAACATAACACAAAATGTCTTTTAAATTTTCAGCTAATTCAATTGCATTTTCTTCTGAATCATTGACATTTTGAAGCATTATATATTCGAATGTTATTCTTCTGTTAGTTTTTTTAGTATATTCTTTTGCAGCAGATAATACTTGTTGATAATTGAATGCTTTATTTATTGGCATTATTTTATCTCTTATTGTATTATTTGGAGCATGTAGTGAAATTGCTAAACCAACTTGTGGATGGTCGTTAATAAAATCATTAAATCTACTTACTATTCCGCATGTACTTACAGTAATTTTTCTTGCTCCAATTTGTAAACCATGATCATTATTAATTATTTTTATAAATTTTGATACATTTTCATAATTGTCAAATGGTTCACCAATTCCCATAACTACAATATTAGAGATTCGACCAAGTTGTTCTTCATCTAAAATTTTTTGAATTGTTAACACTTGTGCCACTATTTCTCATGTTTCTAAATTTCTTTTCTTTTTTAGTAATCCAGATGCACAAAATTTACAACCCATATTACATCCGACTTGAGTAGTAACACAAACGCTATATCCATAATCAAACTTCATTAATACAGTTTCTATTCGATTATTATCATCTAATTCAAATAGATATTTTCGAGTTCCATCTATCTTATCAATTTGAACAATAATTGGTTTAAGAGTTTTTAATTGAAAATTTTGATTCAAAAAAATTTTATTAATTTTAGAAATATTGTTCATATTTAAAAAATTTAATTCTCTTTTTTTATAG